>MGDH01000029.1:46915-94423 GCA_001790855.1 Candidatus Schekmanbacteria bacterium RIFCSPLOWO2_02_FULL_38_14
GCAAATACCTTTAGCTATTAGCTCACGGCTATTAGCTATAAGCTATAAGTAAAAATTGCTTCGCAATTTTTCACGGAGAGAGAGGGATTTGAACCCCCGTTCCCGGTTTACCGGAAAATCCCGTTTCGAGCGGGACGCCTTCAGCCTCTCGGCCATCTCTCCAGGATTTGCCTTCGGCAAATACTCTTAGCTAATAGCTTATAGCATTTAGCCATAAGTATTTGGCTATAAGTAAAAATTCCAAAGCAATTTTTTTATAAGCTAATCTTTTATTTTCTCTTCTTCCTTAATCTGATATCCCTCAACCTCGGCATGCTTGACTTTTATATCATATCTGGCAATATTTTTAAAACCGCCGGAAACTGAATCACTGTTTGAAAACATTCTCTCTTTGTTTGCAAAAATAAGCTTTACAGGAAAGGAATGGACTCCTAAAACTCTGCTATTCCTCCAATACCCTCACGAATGGTAAAGTTTTTAATTTCCATTTTAAAATCCGGGAATTTAATTTATTTTTCATTTTCTTCTTCTCTCTATAAAAAACTTTTCTATAATTTTCCGGCACTCTTCTTCCATAATTCCGCTAAAAACAGGGATTCTGTGATTAAGCCTTTTATCCTCTGCTATATTGTATAAAGACCCTGCCGCCCCTTTTTTCTCATCTTTTGCGCCAAATATCAAACCTGAAATCCTTGCAAGGTGCATTGCGCCAACACACATAGGACACGGCTCTACCGTCACATAGATAAATGCTTCTGAAAGCCTCCAGCTTTTCAATCTCTCCGCAGTTTTTTTTAATACCAGCATCTCAGCGTGAGCTGTCGGGTCCTGAAGTTGCTCAATGCGGTTGTGGTCCCTTGCTATTACCTCATCCCTGTAAACCACTGCAGCGCCTATCGGCACCTCTTCTTCCCTGTATGCTATTCTGGCTTCTTCAAGGGCTATTACCATATACCTGTCGCGCAGAAAAAAATCCTCTGTTTTCATAAGGAATCTTTTATGGCGAGGAGAACTTTTATAGGTTTTGTTATATATCCAGGTTTCTTACCTTAGAGGCGCAGAGCTGGATAAAATTTCTCCTTGGCTCTACCTGGTCTCCCATTAAAACAGTAAAGACCTCATCAGCCTCAACCACATCCTCAACCCTAATCTGCAGCAACACTCTCCGCTCAGGATCCATTGTTGTCAGCCACAGCTGGTCTGAATTCATTTCTCCAAGACCTTTATACCTTGAGATATTATATCCCTTTTTCCCTTGTGTCAGGAGATATTCAAGGAGTGAATGGCAGTTATCAACAACGATATTCTCTCCATTGCTGCTTATTGTAATTGACCCGCTATCAAATATCCCGATTTTTGAATATAACCTGATGCACTCTTTCATCTCAACATTTTCCATAAGGGGTTTGTCAATTTTTGTTTTGCACTTTTTTCCTCCCCTGACAATAACAAAATCTGCAAAACAACAGTTGTGTTCCTCATCCCAGTCGATTTCGTATTTGAAAGAAGTGATATCCTTTTCTGCTTTCTTTATCTTCTTTATTCCCTGGTCAATTCTCTCTGCAAATTTTGAAGCTTCGCTGCTTTTGCTAAAATCTGCTTTTTCGCTTGCAAGCTCTTTTATCAGCAATTCCATAAGGACTTTATCATTTCCTTTTCTCTCAAACCTCTCCAGAAAATAATAGAACTCCTTTATTCCGCTTAATATTGAAACAAGCCTGCTTCCTGTAATTAGAGTCTTGGAGTTATCAGTAAAAACTGAAACATTCTCTGTGCCGTTCTGAAGCAGAAATGCATCCAGCTCTTTTGCATCCTTGATGAATTTAATCTTTTCATTCCCTTTTTTCACGCTGAAAAGCGGCGGTTGCGCTATAAAGATATGCCCTTTCTCCAGAAGCGGATACATCTGCCTGAAGAAAAATGTCAGAAGAAGGGTCCTTATATGCGCCCCGTCAACATCAGCATCTGTCATTATTATTATCTTGTGATACCTGACTTTGCTTGCATTAAAATCATCTGCTCCAATTCCTGTTCCAATTCCTGTTCCAAGCGCAGTGATAAGGATTTTTATCTCCTCGCTGCTCAGCATCTTATCAAATCTTGCCTTCTCTACATTAAGAATCTTCCCCTTAAGAGGTAATATTGCCTGAAAACGTCTGTCCCTTCCCTGTTTTGCAGAGCCTCCTGCTGAATCACCTTCTACAATGAATATCTCGCTGAAGGTCGGGTCTTTTTCTGAACAGTCGGCAAGTTTTCCGGGCAGGGAGCTTCCATCCAGCAATCCCTTTCTTCTTGTCAAATCCCTCGCCTTGCGGGCTGCCTCCCTTGCCTGTGCTGCACTAATAGCCTTTGTTACTATTTTCTTTGCAACATTCGGATTTTCCTCAAGGTATGTCCAGAGTGCCTCACCCACCAGCGACTCTACTATGCCCTTGACATCGCTGTTTCCAAGCTTTGCCTTTGTCTGCCCTTCAAACTGAGGCTCACTCAATTTTACACTGATAACTACAGTAAGCCCCTCTCTTACATCATCTCCTGTCAGATTCTCTTTTAAATTTTTGAGCAGATTGCTGTCTGCGGCATATTTGTTAATTGTTTTTGTAAGGGCGCTTCTGAACCCTATTAAGTGCGTACCTCCTTCGGTTGTATTGATGTTGTTTGCGTAGGTATATATGTTTTCCTGATACCCGTCATTATATTGAAGGGCTATTTCAATCTCAAAGGACTCAAGCTTTTTTTCAAAATAGATTGTTGGGTGAATTGCCTCTTTGTTTTTATTCAAATCCTGGACAAAAGATACTATTCCGCCTTCATAATGGAAGTTATGTTTTTTATCGTTTCTTTCATCTTCAATTGAAATCTCAACTCCCTTGTTAAGGAACGAAAGTTCTCTGAGGCGATGCGAAAGAGTATCAAAACTGTATTCTGAAACTTCAAATATTTGTTGATCAGGTTTAAATGTTACAGTTGTTCCACTTTCCTTTGTCTTTCCTATCTCTGTCAGCTTGTTTTTCGGAACACCCCTTTCATACCTCTGTGTATAGACAGCGCCATTATATTTTGTTTCAAGATTAAGCCACTCAGAGAGCGCATTAACCACTGATATTCCTACTCCGTGAAGCCCTCCTGAAACCTTATAGCTGTCCTTATCAAACTTTCCGCCTGCATGAAGCTTTGTCATGACCACTTCTACCGCTGATATTTTCGCCTCCGGATGGATATCTGTTGGTATGCCGCGGCCGTTATCTTTTACAGTAACGCTGTTGTCTATGTGTATAGCTACTGAAATTTTATTGCAGTATCCTGCAAGGGCTTCATCAATGCTGTTATCTACAACTTCATATACAAGATGGTGAAGTCCTTCAAAGCCTGTATTTCCTATATACATTGCAGGTCTTTTGCGGACAGCCTGAAGTCCTTCAAGAATTTTTATATTATTTGCCGTGTAGTGAACTTTATCTAAAGCCAGGTTATCCATTTTTCTCCTTTATACTCTCATTGGCATTAAAACACATACATAATTTTGGTTCTTTAACCCCTTTATCACACATGGGCTCAGTGAATCGTTTAAACCTATAACCAATTCTTCATCATCAACTGACTCAAGTATATCTAAAAAATATTTTGCATTAAAACCAACTGCAATTTCTTCTGAATCATATTTAGCCTGTAGAATATCGCTTGCTTGTCCAATTTCAGGATCGCTTGAACTTAGTGTTATTTCATCTTTTTTCACTGACATCTTTACTGCCTTTGACCTTTCATTACTCATAAGGCTGACTCTTTTTATACTCTCCTTCATCTCGTTTCTTTTAACTATAATTGATTTTGTGCTCTTTTTTGGTATAACCTTTTCATATTCAGGAAAATCAGTCTCAAGAAGCCTGATTACCAGATAAAGGTTATCTTTTTTAAAAATTATATGGTTATCCTTAACCCAGAATAAAATCTCATTATCCCCTTCTTCTAAAATTTTTCTCAATTCATAAACGCCCTTTCTGGGAATTATTATTTTTAAGTCTGCAGGTTTTAAAATGCTGCTGTTTGTTGTCTTTGCAAGCCTGTGTCCGTCAGTGGCAACCATATTCATTACCTTTTCCTTAAATTCCCACAGAAGCCCGCTCAGATTATACCTGCTATCATCGTTTGAAATTGCATATGATGTCTTTTTTATCATATCAAGAAGAACACCTGACTTAATTTTATCTTTTCCATCAGATTCTATATCCGGAAACTTCGGGAAGTCTTCAGGGTTTAAACCAGCAATTTGATAATTAATATTGCCACATGTAATTTTAAGCCAGTAATTTTCTATCAATTTCATGGTAATCTCTTTTTCTTCCGGCATTTCTCTTATAATCTCAAAAAGCTTTTTTGATAAAGTAGCAATACTTCCTTCTTTCTTGACCGAGCACTGATAGTTTCCTTTTATTCCTACCTCAAGGTCTGTTCCTATAATATTTAAATTTCCTTTGCCGGCATTCAGAAGAATGTAGGTAAGTATTGGAAGCGTTGTGCTCTTGGTTGTTATAGACTGTGTTCTCTGTATTCCTTTTAAAAGCTCATTTTTTGAAATTTTTATTTCCATAAATCATTCCTTTCTTATATTTCTTATATTTAATATATTAATCTTTAGGAAGTAATAGTATATATATCTTAATATGTTATTTATTAACAAAAAATCAATTAATTCAAATACTTATATTGTTTAAAAAATATTAAATATTATTAATAACTTATTAACATAATCTTAATCTTTAAAAAACATAGAGAGTTTCCAACTTTTTATTAACAGTAAAACATTAAGTATTTAACAGAAAAACAGCTTATTAATTCACATCTTATCCACACTTGTGGATAAGATTTTTTTTAATGTTTTTTATATTTTCTTTAGAAAATTTTATTTAAATTAATTTAGATTAATATCATAAATATAAATATAGTTCAAGAGAAATCTATAGGATAATAAGTATTTATATTTATTGAAAAAATTTATCTATCAGATATTAAAACCTCTTTCTTTTTATAAATAAAAATATCCTTAGCAATCTTAAACTCCTTAACTTTAAAAACCCATGATAAAAATACAAATATCAGGAAGCCTGAAACTATTGAGAAAAAAAGCGCAAAGAATACTCCTGTTATATGAAACAGATAATTATAGAAAACATATGAGCACGCAGACATTACAGCAGATATAAAAGATATTTTAAGAAACGATTTCACCAAATCTCTTATTTTTATACATCCAACCTCCCTGCGCATTAAAAATAAAAGCCCTATGAAATTAAACGTAGAAACAAGAGATGTAGAGAAACATATTCCTCCGTGACTAAAAGGCTTCATAAGCATCCAGTCAAGCAAGGCATTCAGTAAAAGATTTATAAATGAGAGATAGAGAGGAATCCAGTTTTTTTTCAAACTGTAAAAACCCCTGTTTAGCAGAGTATTTGCGCTTGCAAAGGGAATACCAAAGGAGAAAAAAACCAAAGCCAAAGCAACAAGCTTTGTATCATCAGGACTGAAAGCGCCTCTCTCATAAACGGTTTTTACTATTGGCGATGAGAGGGAAATAAAAAGCGCGCTTACCGGAATAGTCATAAAAAAAATCTGGCTGATTCCATTAATAAGGGTTGGTTTGAATTTTTCAAAATCCTTTTTTGCAATCAACGAAGAGAAAACCGGAAAAAGAACAGTTCCGACGGCAACAGCAAAAACACCCATAGGAAGATGAAATATCCTGAATGCAGAATCTATTGCTGCAAGACGGTCAGGTCCTAAAAATGAAGCAAAGACAGTATCAACAAAGACATTAAAGTTTATAACCCCAAGGCTTAAGGTTACAGGAAGGATTAATTTTAATATCTCGATTACATGCTGATTCTTAAAATCGATTATAAAAGAAAGTTTTCCCTGCCCTCTTAAAGGAAAAATCTGGACTGCAAGCTGGAAGACCGTGGCTATCAGAATTCCCCATGCGGCTGAATATATTCCAAGTTTTTTTTCATAAAAAACCAGAAAAAAGATTATTATGAAATTCCATAATATAGGCGCTATTGCAGGTACGGCGAAATGCTGAAAGGAATTGAGCATTCCTGTAATTATTCCTGTCATGCCAAGGATAACAACTGTAGGGAAAATAATAAGAGAGAGGTTTACTGTCATTGTAAAAAGGTGTTCATCGGGAGAGAAACCGGGTGCTGTTATTTTTATAACAAAGGGCATGAAGAGCATGGAAGCGGCAGTTATGATACATAAAAATATCACAGTTATTGAAAACAGGCTTGAGGCTGCTTTAAAGGCTTCTTCCTTATCTCCTTTTGCAAGCAGCTGGGTGAAAACCGGGATGAATGCTGCAGTGATTGCAGTATCAGCGATAAGCGTGCGCAGAAGGCTTGGAATTCTGTAGGCTACTGTAAATGCGCCTCTTGCAGGAGACAAGCCAAAATAGTTAGCCATTATGATTTCCCTGAAAAACCCTGCAAAACGGGAAAGCACGGTGGCAACCATTATCATGAAAGCAGCCCTTGCAAGCTTTTTTTTGTTTTCTGTCATCACAAGCCCTAATTTTACTAAAATATTTTTTTGAATTATACATTATATTTTTTCCCATTGGATACTAAAATTTTTAACTTTCAGAACATTGAGCTAATTTGTTTGACATTTAAGTGTTTTTCATTTATTTTTTTTAACTGTAAAGCATTAAAGATAAATCTATTTTCATAATTAATCTCATAGGAGAGGAGGGGTTATGGAAGAAATAATAGGTATAGCAGCAGGAAAAATCTGGAATACGATTGGAGAGAAAAGACTTACCCGGACACAGCTTAAAAAGGCAACAGGCTTAAACGAGAAAATGCTTTTCCTGGGTTTGGGCTGGCTTTGCAAGGAGGGAAAGATTGAATTTGTAAAAGAGGATAATTTTGAAAAAATCTGCCTGACAGAAGAAGAAAAAAGATATTTTCAAAATAAATAAAAAGGAAAGATAATGAACATATTGATTGTATCTTCTGAAGTCGTGCCGTTTGCAAAAACAGGAGGGCTTGCTGATGTTGCAGGAGCCCTTTCGAAAGCCATTAACAAACTCGGCAACCATAGGGTTGCAGTTGTAATGCCAAAATACAAAATGATTGATGAGAAGAAGTTTAACCTTAAGGTGATTAATAAGAGTTTAAATATAGGGTTTGATTCCAAAAAAACATCTGCAAGGGTTTTTTGCGGAGAGATGGAGAAAGGTCTTCTTGTATATTTTATTGATATCCCGGAATATTACGCAAGGGAAGGGCTTTACCAAAAAGAAAGCCAGGACTATTCTGATAATGCGGAAAGATTCGCTCATTTTACAAAAGCTGCTCTTGAGGCATGCAAAACCTTAAACTTTAAACCGGATATAATCCACTGCCACGACTGGCAGGCAGCGCTGGTTCCTGTTCTTTTAAAAGGTTTTTACAAGCAGGATTCTTTTTTTAAAAACACAGCAACTGTTTTTACAATTCATAACATTGGCTATCAGGGAAACTTTCCTCCAGAAAAGGTATCATTCATCAAATTTCCTGATGATTTTTATACAATGAGCGGATTGGAATTTTACGGAAGTATCAATTTTTTAAAAGGAGGGCTTGTTTTTTCTGAGATAATAAATACCGTAAGCAAAAAATACAGCCAGGAGATTCAGACACCGGAATACGGATGCGGTCTGGATGGAGTCTTAAAGGAACGTTCCAATGACCTCTACGGGATTATCAACGGTATAGATTACGAGGAATGGAGCCCTGAAAAGGATAAGCTCATAAAACATAATTTTGATAAGGATGATTTAAAGGGAAAGGCTTTTTGCAAAAAAGAGCTTCAGAAGGAACTGGGGCTAAGGCAGGATATGAAGGTGCCTGTTATTGGAGTAATATCAAGAATTGCAGCTCAAAAGGGACTGGACTTGATTGCAGAGGTTTTTGACAGCATGATGAAGATGGATTTGCAGTTTGTTTTGCTTGGAAGCGGTGAAAAGGAGCTGGAGGATTTTTTCAAAAAGGCTTCTGAGAGGTACAACGGCAAGTTTGGAGTAAAGGTAGGTTTTGACAATGGTCTTGCTCACAGGATTGAAGCCGGAGCAGATATGTTCTTGATGCCTTCAAGATATGAACCCTGCGGTTTAAATCAGATATACAGCCTCAGTTACGGCACTGTTCCTGTTGTCAGAGCAACCGGCGGGCTTGATGATACGATAACTGATTTTGAGGAAGATAAGGAAAATGGAAACGGATTTAAGTTTGCAGAAGCCTCTGCACAGCAAATGCTCGAGAGGATAAAGATTGCATTAAGATATTATAATAGCAAGGAATGGATGAAAATAGTTGGGAACGGAATGAAGGCTGATTTCTCATGGGATGCATCTGCAATAAAATATGTTGAGCTTTACGGGCTTGCTGTTAGAAAAAAAACAGGGAAAGGAGCAGCAGTATGAGAAGACAACGAATTATTCTGTCAGCGCTATTTCTTTTCGTCTCCGTATTTTCAAACACTGTTTTTGGGGCAGAAAAGGCAAGGCTTACAGGTCCCTTTGATACTATCCGTGATTATCTGGCAGCCCTTGAAGCAAGAGGGAAACTTTTAAAAATAAAAGAAGTGGATCAGGATAAGTATGAGGGCACAGCATTTATTTACCGGATGCTTGAGAAAATTGGCTCAGACAAAGCCCCCGCAGTAGAGTTTCAGAAGGTAAAGATTAACGGGAGGCTTATGGATGGACCAGTAATCGGAAATACTTATTGCGGATGGGATGCTGCCGCAATGATGTTTGGAGTTGAAAAGATAACAGATGACCAGGGGGAGATGTACAGGGTTGTCAGAGATAAGCTTGTGAACTTTGTAAAAGAGAATGGAGGAAAGTGGAAGAGGATAAAGCCTGTTGTTGTAAGCGACAGGAATATCCCCTGCAAAGAGGTAATCTTAAAAGGAGACGAAGCAGACCTTTTAAAATTTTCGTGGTTTAAAAATAATCCGGGTGATGCAGGGCAATATATAAATACAGGCGCTGTTTTTATGGAAGACCCGGAGCTTGGAAGGAATGTTGGAACCTATCGTATCCAGGTCAAGGGAAAGAATAAGGTGGGTGTCAACACTGAGCCGGGACAGCACGGATGGATATTTATTAATAAGGCAAAGCAGAAGGGAGAAAAATCTCTCCCTGCTGCGATTGTTCTTGGAGTTGACCCGATTATTTTTGCAATGAGCTCAACAAAAGTGGCAGGGCTTGGAGAGGATGAGTTGGAGTTTGCCGGAGGGCTTAAGGGGAAACCTGTGGAACTTGTCAAATGCGAAACAAGCAATATCATGGTCCCTGCCAAGGCAGAAATGGTAATTGAGGGCGATGTGATTACTGAGGTTGAAGATGAAGGACCTTATGCAGAGATGTATGGGTATATGGGGAAAAAACATCAGAACTGGTATATGAATGTTAAAGCAATAACCCACAGGAAATATCCTATAATAATAAATGATTTCACCGGAGTCACACATACCACCCACATGATACCATGGCAGATTGATTCATATCTCAAACTGAAAGATAATTTTCCGGATCTGGTTGATATGTATTCTCCAAGAGAAACAGTTGGGATAACCATTTTAAGCATAAATAAAAGGTTTCCGGGACAGGGGATGCTGGCAGGACAAATCCTTCTTGGAATAAGCAGTGGCGCTAAAATTGCTATCGTGGTTGATAAAGATGTAGATGTGACAAACATAACGCAAGTGCTTCACGCTGTTGCAACAAGATGGCAACCCTATCCTGCAAGCCAGATAATTGAAAGGACTTTTACAAGAGGTGTTGACCCGAGCATTTCCCAGAGATTTATTACAAGCAAGATTGTAATAGATGCAACAAAGCAGCTTCCTCAGGAGGGGGGTCCTGAGTCCTGGCCTGATGTGACCCACACTCTCTTTGAAAGGCTTGCCCCGGATGCAATGGGCATTGTTGACAAGAAATGGGAAGAATACTGGAAAGAATGGAAAAAGTAGGTTAAATCATTACAGACCTCAGGCAAAGACTGACCTTTCATAAAGTTTTTCCTTTATTCATTTTTTTAATATGGCAAGCCCTATTTTTTTAACTTTTCTTCCTATAGGATACAATATGAAGGAAAAGGGAGATGCCTTAGAGAGCAGGAAATTCCTCAGTCTTGCCATTCCATTTTCCATTGAAATTTCCTTTCCGTTCCTCTCAATGGAAATTACCTTTCCGAGGATATCAGAGGAAGAGATTGCAGGGTCAGGTGTATAACAGAAATCGCCTTTTGTGACAAATAAAGGCTCACCTTTTTTTTTATTCTGTTTTTTAATCAGTCTGTGAACTACAAAGCCCCGATAGCCTGTTTTATAGAGTATTACATCTCCGGATTTTAATTTTTCCGGCTGGACCGGTTTGACCTTAATTATATCCTTATCCTTTATAAAAGGGTGCATGCTTGTTCCTCTTGCCTGAAACCTTAACACATGGCCCTTTCTTAAAATCTCAGAGGAAAGTTCTCTGAAGGCAGGACTTCCAAACCATTTTTCCTGCATAAATTATTTTATACCTCTTACAAAATCTATGATGTCTTCATCCGGCTTGAAGGCGAGTTCATAGCATGGAATATCTTCTATTATCTCGGAAGCAAAGCCCAAGGTAAAATTCATTCCTTCCGGGTCCCAGTATGTTGGAAAAGCCCTCACCATAAGCCTTGAAGCAGCATCAATCTTGTCTAATAGTTTAGCAGAATTTTCTTTTCCATGCCTTATAAAGAAAATTTTCTTTAAAACTGCTTTTTCAGGGGAATGAATTTTTGCTGTCTCGTGCCAGGGAGTACCGTAAGCAAAAAAACTCCCGTTTTCTTTTCTGATTATAACCCTCTCGTCGGTCAACACCTTAATCCCGTCTTTACCTTTCCAGATTTCTGCCATTGTACTTTTACCTGCGCCTGATGTTCCGGTAAAGAGCATTCCAAAACCTCTATCGTTTATGCAGTTTGAATGGAGCAACAATCCTTTCCTCTTGGAGAGGATAGTGATCATTAAAATCTCATCTATCGGATAATCTAAGGGATTTGGAATATATGAAGAGGAGTTTAACGGGGCACGATAGATTTCGCCATTTTTGAAGTCTTTGTCAATGATTGCGATTGAATACGGCTTTGCTGCGTTTGGTGGGGAGGAGAGAGTGAATATAAATTTGTTATTATTGGAAAAGAGCTTCCAGACACTGCCTGAATTAAAAATCTCTTCTCCCAAGGCAATATCAGGAATTTCTCCGTAATGGGCTTTCAGAAGCAGGTCTGGCTCACCGTTTTTTACAATAAAGCGGATGCTGGCATTTTCTTCAACAAAATCAACATTTGCATTTTCAGAGCAGACCTGGATTATGATATCAGCTATTTTCAGTTTTATGCTATTCATTTCTCTGTCTTTCAATAATCGAAAAGTTCATTCTCAATCTATCATGATTAAAGATATAGGAGGAACTATCTTCAATAGTTCCTCCTATGATTTTTTTTCATCAGGATTGTTGCTCAAAGATATGGTTTCTTTTGTATCTTTGAAAGTTTCTGTTACCCCTCCCCAGCATTCTTTGAATTTCTTAGCTCTTAAGTGAGCTATTTCACAGAGATATTCAACAGGGGTCTCCATGTCACCGTGCTCAAGCCCTGCCCAGCCGGGGCATTGTCCACACATTGCAACAAGCTCGCAGGTTCTGCATTTGGTATCTTTGCTTGGTTTTTGAGAGAGGATTTCAGGAAACAATTTATAATAACCATCTTTAAAAGACCCATTGCGCAATGAGAATGTTTTTGACCTCACCAGTATGCAGGGGGTTAAATTTCCGTATGAATCGATATGGAAAGAATTTATTCCTGCTCCGCATAAAAAGAGCTTATCTTTTTTAAGCGGCTGACCTAAGAATTTTTCACAAAACTCCTTCCATTCCTTCATCCTCTTTTCATCATCCAGATCCAGGTTTACAATATCCTGCGCCGGTATTCTCACATAATGCGGCTTATTTATTCCATCAAGCCTTGCATTCAGCAACGGGTCAAAGCGGAAGGAAAGCCCTAAATCCTCTTCAACCCATTTTTTAATATCTAAAAGCTCTGAAACATTTAACGACATGATTACACTTTTGAGCTTCAGAGGTATTTTCCGTTCAATCAGCAATTCAATGCCTTTTACGCACTTCTCATAAGAACCCGGAACGCCTGTAACTTTCTCGTAGGTTTCCTTAGTCCTTCCGTAAACTGTGATTTCAACGGAAAAAGGAGGCCAGTCACTTAAATAATCTGCTAACTTCTTTGTAATCAGTGTCCCGTTGGTGAAAATGGTTAATAAAAACCCCTTTCTCTTGGCGTAAGAGTAGAGTTGTAAAAAATCTTTTCGAAGAAGCGGTTCCCCGCCTGTTAATAAAAGCCACAGACACCCTTCTTCTTCTAATTCATCAAAGATTTTGCATATTTCTTTCAAAGAGAGCTCTTTCTCCTTTTCCTTTGAATCATTGGCAGGAAGATTGATATAGCAATGGGCGCAGGAGAGATTGCATCGGGAGGTTATTTCTATTGAACCTCCAATTGGAATTTTCGATTCAACTACTTTCTGATGGATGCGCTTGCTGAATTCCCCGTAATTTACAATCGGGATATGTTCACAGTCTACTGCCATAATCTATTTTTCCACTATTAATTTTATTCCACCCATGACTTCCAGCTGACCTATAAAATCCTTCATATCAGAGACAACCTGTTCTTCGGTTACATCAAACTCTTCAAGCAGGACATTTTTTATTTCTTTCATCTTTCTTTTTCCGTCTACCAGCTCCCATATTTTTGCCCCTATTTCATCCAGGGTATAAATACTTTCTAAATCTCCAACATTCTTTCTTATTGGGACAAGTATTATCTCATCAGCGATTTTTCTTGATACAACTGATTGGTCTTTCTGATAACAGCAATCCAAAAAGTCCATAAAGCCTCCTTAGGTTTTTAACATCATTGCTAAATATTCTTTTTTATATCCTGCTTCCCTTTTGCCAGGGTTTTCATCAATGCCACGGAACAGGACTTCAGCGAAGCCAAACTTTTTATAGAAATTTATTGCAGGAATCGATTTTGTGTTTACCATCAGCTTTATTTCTTTTGCCCCGTCTCTTTTTGCCATACCGATAGCTTTATCCATAAGAATTTTGCCTATTCCAGCTCCGCGATATCTTTTCCCAACTAAAAGGCCAAATATCCACCATTCCCTGCAAAAAGCAATCCTTGCCCTTTTCACAGCAGATTTTATAAAGCCTATTTTATAAATATTGCTGAAATTACGCAAGGTGTTTTTCTATAACGGGAACATGAGCAGATTATGGGATAATTCTGGATTACTTTCTAGCTTGCAAGATTTAGAACTTAACTTTTAACAGAAATCTTCAGACCCTGCTAGAGACTGCCCCCCCCTTGAGTAATCTCGTCCCAATCCTGATAGAAAATAATATTATATATTTTAAAGATGTTACATGTTTATTCATGCAAAAATTGTGCTTTTTTAAAACTTATTGAATATATTGACTAAATTAAATAGCAGAAGAGATTAGCTTTTAAAAAAATGTTCCCAACTGCTAGTTGCTTTGGTGAGAGTAATTTCTCAATGTTTTCTTTGGACAATAACTCCATAGCCATCTTTGACTGAGCGAGGACGACTGCGAGGAAAAAATCAAACCAAGGTGTGATGTAGAATAGACTTAAATCAAAAATCATTTTGGGACAGCCTGCCGTTCCCTTTTTTAATTATAATCTTTGATTAATTTCTTTTGACTGGATAAATCGCTTGTAGTAATGATATAAAATAATAACTTTAAAAATGACAGGAGAGTTTTTTGAAAAAAATTAGCGCAAAATATCCTGAAGATTCAGCTACAAGGATGGTTGAGGTTGTCCTTCCTAACGATACAAACCTTCTTGGAAATGTCCTTGGAGGACGGGTTATGCACTGGATAGATATTGCAGGAGCAGTTGCTGCAAGGCGCCACAGCCGGAGACCGGTTGTTACTGCTTCAATGGATGTTCTCACATTCAAGCATCCCATAAAGCTTGGCGAAGTGGCAATACTTGAAGCATCTCTTATATATGTTGGAAAAACTTCAATGGATGTTGAGGTTCATGTTTATTCAGAAGAAATCTCAGGAAAGAAAAAACAGACAAGCACTGCCTATCTTACCTTTGTTGCACTGGATGATAACGGCAAGCCTACATCTGTGCCAAAGCTTAAACTGAAGACTGAAGAGCAGAAGAAGAAGTTTAAACAGGCTGAAAGAATGAGGGAAATTAGAAAGAGACTGAAAACGGAAATATAAGCTTTGGAAAGAAAAATTTTTTTCATTGTTTTATCTTTGCTTCTTGTCCTTGGGTTTTTAGTTTACGGAAACTCATTCAAGGTTCCCTTCCATTATGATGACAGGGTGTTGATTTTAGAAAACGAAAACCTTCACAGCCTTGAAAGGTTTTTTAAAAAAGAGTTCCCTTCTTCAAACCGTCCTGTTCTTATGCTCTCATTTGCCTTAAACTACAGCGCAGGTGGAGTGAACCCTGCCGGCTACCACCTGGTAAACCTTATCATCCACATCCTTACAGCATTTTTGATTTACCTTATTACACTCGGGCTTCTGTTAAAAAAGGAAACGGAGAAAAACCCGGACTGTTTTGTTGTTGCGATATTAGCATCGCTTATTTTTCTAATCCATCCCCTTGCAACAGAATCAGCAACCTATATTTCGAGCAGGTCATCGCTTATGAGTTGTTTTTTTTATCTCCTTTCACTTTATTTCTTTGTCAAAGGAAGTGCTGAAGACAGGGAAAGTATTGTTTTTTCTTCCGCCTGCATTTTTTCATTTTTGATGGCTCTTGGAAGCAAGGAGATAGCAATAACCCTTCCGCTCATAACTGTGCTTTCTGACTATTATTTTATTTCTGATGGAGACAGAAAAAAGATATTTTCAAATTTCAGGAGATTCCACCTCCCTTTGGCAATTTCAGCTATAGTTGTAATTTTGTTGAAATTCAGTTATGCAATCCGCCTTGAAAGCCCTGACAGGGTTGAAAGAGGGTTTTATTCCCACATATTGAGCACAGCATATGCTCTTATTTTTTATCTGAAAAAATTTTTTCTCCCTCTGAACCTGAATATTGACCCGGACTTTAAGATATTTGATTCTGTTTTCCATTCAGGAATAGTTGTTATATTATTTGCCGCATTAATGCTTTTAATAACTGCGGTTAAGCTTTATCCAGAAAAAAAAATTATTTCTTTTTCAATTATATGGTTCTTTATAACACTCTCCCCTCATTTCCTGATAAGGCTGAGGGATATAGGGGCTGAGAGATGGCTTTATCTTTCCCTTGCAGGATTTGGATTTTTTTCAGCAGGGCTGTTTGTTGAGTTGAAAAATGTTTTCCAGAAAAAAGGTAAAAATATTTTTACAGGTTCAATACTTTTAATAATTTTTTTGTTTTCAGCAACTACTATTGCCAGAAATAAAGTTTGGGAAAACGGTATTTCTCTCTGGGCTGATGCTGTAAAAAAATCTCCCAATAAATTCAGGCCCTATAACAATTTAGGGGAAGCCTATTCTGCTATGGGAGAGATTGATATGGCTTTGCAGGAGTATGAAATTGCTTCCAGACTTAATCCAATGGCTGACAGGGTCCACTATAATCTTGGCAATGCCTACAGTAAAAAAGGAGAGATTGACCCTGCAATAGCGTCCTTCACAAGAGCAACAGAACTTAATCCCTCTTATGCAAAGGCATATAACAATCTTGGAAGCATATATTTAAACAACGGTAATCTGCAAAAGGCAGAAGAAATGTTTTTAAAAACAGTGAAAATTCTTCCTGATTTTAAGGAAGCTTACAATAATCTTGGAAATGTGTACAGCGAAATGGGGCTGTCCAAGGAAGCAATTTCAGAGTACAAGAAAGCTATTGACATAAATAAATATTATGATACCCCTCACTATAATCTTGCAAGGGAGTTTTATAAAAGCGGCTCTCTTGAAGAGGCGATAAAAGAGCTTGAGATAGCTTCAAAACTATCTCCTAAAATTGAATATTCTGAAAAACTTCATGAATTAAAAAATATCCGGGGTATGAAAAATTGAAATCCTTAGAACATTTCCAGCCAAAAAGCATTAAAGAAGCTGTAAATAATTTTTCTGATTACGGAATCCCAACCTTTCTTGATGTTCCCAATATTGAAACAATTATTTTAGAAAATCCGCTAAAGAATAGCAGCAATTACGGAGTCAAGGGTATTGGCGAACCTCCTACAATCCCAACAGCAGCAGCAATTGCCAATGCAGTATATGATGCGATTGGAGTTAGAATAAAAGAGCTTCCGATGACGCCTGAGAGAGTGCTGAAGGCGATAAAAGAAAGAACCCAAAATCCCAAATAACAAATTCCACATTGACACTAAAATTAAAACTCTTATACTAAGAACAGAATTAATCTTATCAAAACAAAAAAATGATTAAAACAGAAGAACTATTAAGCATAAAAGAAGCCAGTGAATGGGCTACGGAACATTTGGGAAAGTTGGTTACAACTTCAAATGTTTCATACCTCATTCAATACGGAAGAATTAAAAAGATTGGCAGCAATGGAATGACACAAGTTTCTAAGCAGGAATTAATCAATTATTACAGGTCATACAACGGATATAGGAAACTATCATGGGAAAATCAGTTAGGTAGTGACCTTAACTGGGCTTTGTCGTTTGATCAATACACGGAATCCGAAACTACTAAACATGTTCACAGACTACATCCATACAAAGGAAAGTTTATTCCACAACTTGTTGAATATTTCCTTGACGGTCATACTGATAATTTCAAGAAAGAGGTTTGTTTTAAAAAAGGTGACGTTGTTTTAGACCCATTTTCCGGCAGCGGAACAACAATGGTTCAATCATGCGAACTTGGAATGCACGCCATTGGAATTGATGTTTCTGCTTTTAATGCTCTAATTGGAAATTGCAAGGTTACAAAGTATAACCTTGTTGATGTGCAGACAGAAATAAATAGGATAACAAAAGCACTTAGAGAATTTTTATTAAATTCTCGCACAATTGAGTTTGAGGAAAAACTTTTACAAGCACTCTATGAGTTCAACAACAAATATTTTCCAGTTCCCGAATACAAATACCAATTAGCACAAGGAAATATTGACGAAGCAAGATTCGGAACAGAAAAAGAAAAAGAGTTTTTTTCTATCTACAACAAACTTATTAAAGATTATAACATCAAACTTCGTCAAGATAAAACTGATACTTTCCTTGACAAGTGGTATTTACAACACATCAGAGAGGAAATTCAATTCGTATTTGATGAAATCAAAAAAATAAAAAATGCTGACACTAAAAAAATAATCAGTATCATTTTAAGCAGAACTATTCGTAGTTGCAGGGCAACAACTCATGCAGACCTTGCAACACTTCTTGAACCGATTACCGCAACATATTACTGTTCAAAGCACGGAAAAATGTGTAAGCCACTTTTCTCCATTCTCAAATGGTGGGAAACATACACGAAAGACACGGCAAAACGACTATCGCAGTTTGATAAGTTGAGAACGCAGACCTTTCAAGTTTGCCTAACTGGTGACAGCAGAACAATTGATATTTTCAAAGAAATAGCAAAGAAAAATTCTGCATTTGCAGATTTAGCAAGCAAACAAAAAATAAAAGGAATTTTTTCATCACCGCCTTATGTTGGACTAATTGATTATCACGAACAACACGCATACGCATACGATTTGTTTGGCTTTAAAAGAAATGATGAATTAGAAATTGGACCACTTTTCAAAGGGCAAGGCAGAGAAGCAAAACAAAGCTACATTCAAGGATTAACAGATGTTCTAAATAACTGCAAAAAATATTTGATAGAAGATTATGACATTTTTCTTGTTGCAAATGACAAATACAATATGTATCCTGTCATCGCGAAAAATACAGAAATGAAAATCGTAAATCAATATAAACGTCCAGTATTAAACCGCACAGAAAAAGATAAAGGTGCTTATTCAGAAATCATTTTTCATTTCAAAACAAAATAAATATGGAAACAATAGAATTAGAAAAAATTGTTTATTCGCTTTGCATTGAAGACTTACAAAATGTAGCGAATGAAATATTGGGCAGAGAACTTAATGCAGATGAAGTGTCAATACTTGAGAATAAAATTGGCGACTACATTGATTGGTACGGTGCCATTAATAATGCTATATTACAAAACATAACTCTAAATAAATAATGGCACTTTCGCAAAACCAAATTATAGATATAGAAAATGTTTTACGAAATAGTTTAAGACACAAATTCCAAAACTACAATCCAGAACCAGCTTCAATGCCATTTCATACAAGGTTACTTGGCAAAGACAGATTGGCTTTGTACTCTTTTATCCATTCTCTAAATACGAATTTCGGCACAAGTATTTTTGAGCCAGTTGCCTTAGCATTAGCTTCATCAAGTTTTACAAGTGCTGCATCAAAACAAACAGCGGGGACACAAATTTCTTCTGAAGCACATCATGTGATTCAAAATATTATGGATGGTTTAGCTACAGCAACATCCTCACCAAACAAACCAGAAGAAATTATTGCAATCAAAGAAGTTTGCAGACAAGGCGAAATGAAAAAAGTGAAGCTTACAAAAGTTGACATCAAACTTGTAGCACATGACGGAACAATTTATCTCTTTGACCTAAAGACAGCCAAGCCAAATGCCGGTGGTTTTAAAGAATTTAAGCGGACTCTTTTAGAATGGATTGCTGCAACACTTGCAGGAAATCCAACTGCTGATGTTCAATCTTTCATTGCAATTCCTTACAACCCTTATGAACCAGAACCCTATAATCGTTGGACAATGA
Source organism: Candidatus Schekmanbacteria bacterium RIFCSPLOWO2_02_FULL_38_14 (assembly GCA_001790855.1). NCBI lineage: Bacteria > Candidatus Schekmaniibacteriota > Candidatus Schekmanbacteria bacterium RIFCSPLOWO2_02_FULL_38_14. The sequence continues at coordinate 65,850 of MGDH01000029.1, forward strand.
GAGGAATGTTAGACCTTGACAAAGAATTAAAAGTTGCAAGTGAGTTTTGGGATTTTATTGGCGGTGAAGGCGCATACCAAAATTTACTTGATATTTTTGAACGCATAGGGATTGAATTGCGAACAGAGATTGATGATTACTTCGCTCGATACAACAAGCAAAATTGAAACGGCATATTTTCTTGAACACAGTCGGGCATCCGGCAACAAAAAAATTAAAAAAATTTTTTAAAAACTTCTTTAATCTCTCAAACATTATCTGCTCATTCCAAAAATAATACCATCTGATTCTTTGAACCCCCTTTTCTGCAAGCCATCTTTTCTGCTTTACAGCTTACAGCTTATAATTTATAGCTATTTTTATTATTTTAACTTGTAATTCCCTGTGGTCTTGCCACAGGGTAGTTCATTTGGAATTTGGGTTTTGTAATTTGGAATTTTAAAATATGATTTACGCAATTCTTCTTGCTGCCGGTGAATCAAAGAGGATGGGGACACTAAAGCAGATTCTTCCCTTTGGTAAAAGCACAGTAATCGAAATCGTTATAGATTCTCTTTTGGAATCTGATATAGAGAAAACAAAAGTTGTTCTTGGCTACAGGTCAGAAGAAATTTCAGGAGTAATTGGGAACAGGGAGGTTGATATTGTCATAAATAAAAATTACAAGAACGGAATGCTTTCTTCTATAAAATGCGGAATCTCCTCTCTGCCTGAAGACGCTGAGGCTTTTCTGCTCTGCCTTGTGGACCAGCCGGCAATAATGGCTTCAGATATTAATAAATTAATTAAGGCATATAAAAAATCAGGAAAGGGAATTATAATTCCGGCTTATAAGGGGAAGAGAGGCCATCCAATAGTCTTTGACAGAAAATATACAGATGATATCATCAATCTTAAGGAAGACGGTGATGGATTGAGGGAAGTAGTCTGGAAAAACTCTGATGATATTCTTGAGGTTGAGGTTGAAAATAATGCGGTAATTAAGGATATGGATAATATTGAAGAGTACAGGGAGATAGTAAAGATTACAAAGTGCAAAAGTCAAAATGAAAAATGATAAAAGATACTTGTCATTGCGAGGAGCGAAGCAACGAAGCAATCTCTGCTTGAATGTTGGCTGTTGGCTTTTTTGAGATTACTTCGCTATCGCTCGTAATGACATTCATTGAGATTTATTCAGAAACTTATTTAGAAAAAAGAACTTTTTAATAATGTTAGATATCTATAAAGAAATTGTCAGAATCAGAGAATCTGGGGAAAAGGCAGCGCTTGCCACAATAGTTTCAAGAAAGGGCTCGACTCCACGGAAAGAATCAGCAAAGATGCTGATTAAGAGTGACGGGTCAATCATCGGTTCAATAGGAGGCGGATGTGTTGAGGGACAGGTCTGGGATGACGCAAAAGAGGTTATTAAAAAAGGGAAATCAAAAATCCTCCATTTTGACCTTACAAATGAGGAGATTGCCCTTGACGGGCTTGCATGCGGAGGAAAGATGGATGTTTTAATAGAACCAATACTGCCTGTGCCAACAATGTTCATATTTGGCGCAGGACATATATCTCTGCCTCTCTGCAAGATTGCCAAGATTGCAGGATTCAGAGTTGTAATAATCGATGACCGCGATATTTTCGCAAACAGAGAGAGGTTTCCTGATGCAGATGAGATAATTGTTGAAAGTTTTGAGACTGTTTTTAATAAACTCAGAATGAATGATTCCTCTTACCTTGTTATTGTTACCCGCGGACATCTTTATGATGAAAAGGTTCTGGAACTGTCTCTAAGAACCAAAACAAAATATGTTGGAATGATTGGAAGCAAAAGGAAGATAAAGACTATTTTTACTAATTTAAAATCCCGCGGAGCAACACAGGCACAGTTAGAAAAAATTTATACCCCAATTGGCCTCCCAATAGATGCAGAAACTCCTGAGGAAATTGCAGTAAGCATCATGGCTGAAGTGATAAAAGTGAAGCAGGATGAATAGCCATTCAATAAAGAAGCTGTAATCACAATTTTGCAAACTCTCTCTTAACCTCTTCAAGCTTTTCTGGATTCAAGAATAAGTCAAGAGCGGTTAATGCAAGGGCTTTTGCCCCGGCAATCAAGCCTTCATCTCCTTGGGAAGAAATTGCAGCCTGTGCAAACTCTTTTGAATGGGTTGGCGGAGCATCATTGCAGATTTTTATGTTTGGATGGATTGTAGGAAGTATATGGCTTACATTTCCAATATCAGAAGAACCCGTGCCACGCTCTTCCTGAAGGGATTCTTTTATATTTAAAAATTCAAGGCTTTCCCTGAATAGATTTTCCAAAGCCTTGTTGTGCTTCATTGGATAATACCTGTTCTCTCCCATTTCTATTTCAATCCTGCACCCTGTTGCTGTTGCGCCTGCCTGTGCGCATGCCTTGACTTTTTCAATGAGAGTTTCAAGATAGTCTTTGTCTTTTGTCCTTACATAAAACCAGCAGGATGCAAAGGCAGGAATAATATTTGGCCTTTCTCCTCCATCAGTTATTATTCCGTGAATTCTTACATCGCTTGGAAGCTGCTGACGGAGGGCATTTATGTTATTAAATGTAAGAATCACAGCATCAAGGGCATTTCTGCCAAGAAAAGGAGATGCAGCAGCGTGTGCGCTCTGTCCGTAGAACTTAAACCTCATCTGAACATTTGCAAGAAAATTTGCCCTTGCCTTTGTCTTGATGTCAGGGTGAATCATCATTGCAGTATCAACACCATTAAAAACTCCAGCTTTGATGAGCGAGAGTTTGCCTCCTCCGCCTTCCTCAGCAGGAGTGCCAACTACAAGAATCCTTCCAAAATCACTTTTTAAAACCCTTGCAAGTGCCGCAGCTGCGCCGCAGCTTGCAGGCCCGATTATGTTGTGTCCGCAGCCGTGACCAATCCCGGGCAGGGCATCGTACTCAGCAAAAAAAGCTATGCAGGGTTTATTTTTTGCTTCCCTTGGGAACTGTGCAACAAAAGCGGTCTCCATTGAAGCTACGCTAATCTTTATGTCAAAGCCGTTTTCTTTTAAAAAATCTGTAAGCCACTTGCAGGCTTTATATTCATTAAAGCCAAGCTCAGGGTTGCTGTGAATATTATGGCTTAGAATTATAAGCTCTTTTTTAATTGCATCTACAGCAGCTATTATTTCATTTTTTATCTTCTGAGTTTCCATTCACTTTCTACCTCTGGTTATTATTTGGTTATTTTTCATTATGATAAAAAAATATTTTAAAATAAATCTATCTGATTGTTTCCTTTTTATCAGGATATTCTTAATTTATCAACCTCTTCTATTCAATAGAATTCAAGAAGGATTAATAAAAATTTCATTGCCTTGACAAAGGGTAAAGTCCTAAGTAAATTTGGTATAGGTTAAAAAGGAATAAAGTTTTGTATCTACCTCTAAAAGATAACAGCACTGTGGCAATAATTGGCGGAGGACCTGCAGGGTCAAGCTGCGCAATTAAACTTCTTCAGGAATCTAAAAATCTTGGCAGGAAACTGCGGGTTGTGATTTTTGAAGGCAAGGATTATGATATCCACTTTAACCAGTGTGTGGGGGTATTATCGCCTCCCCTGCAATCAATCCTTGAAAAAGAACTAGGGCTATTCCTGCCATCTGAATTAATCAAGAGACAGATTTATGGCTACAGGCTCCATGGTCCAGGACAGGAAATACTTCTTGTGGGTCAGGACGCTTCAGAACCAACCTATACTGTAAGACGAGTCAAGTTTGATAAATATCTCCTTAATTGTGCTAGAGAATTGGGGGCAGAGGTTTTAAGAACCCGTGTTTCATACCTTGAGTTTATCCGGAAAGAAGGAATAGATGAGGTAAGGATTTATAGCGATAGCACATATCTTAAAGCTGATGTTGTAGTTGGTGCCTTTGGACTTGATGAGATGATGCTAAGCGTTCTTGAAGAAGCAACATCAAAAGACGGAAACTATTCAAGACCCAATAAAGTGCTTAAAACTTATATTGCAAAGTTCCATACAACAGGAGGGTTTATCAGGCAGAAGCTGGGGAATATAATCTATGCATACCTTGTCCCTGTTTTGGTACCAAACATAGAGTTTGGTGCAATAACTCCAAAGGCTGACCACATCATAATAAATATTGCCGGAGAAAAAGTAAGTTCCTCTGATATGGATGCATTCCTTTCTCTTCCAGAGGTAAAAGAGCATCTGCCGGAATTTAACAGAGATGAAATGTTTTATTATGAAGGCAGATTTCCGACAGCGCCTGCAAGAAACCCCTTTGGCTACAGGTATGTTACTGCTGGTGATGCAACAGGCTGGATGAGGCCATTCAAAGGAAAGGGGATTAACGTTGCCATTGTGACCGGTATTAAAGCAGCAGAGACAATGCTTGAGTTTGGTATAAACAGGGAAGCCTTTGAGAATTATGCAAACAGTTGCAGGGAACTATTGGATGACTACATTTATGGCTCTGGTGTCAGATTACTTTGTAAATACGGTCCAAGCCTTGTTCTGACTCATCTGATTGAGCTTGCAAAGGTTAATCCATCAATCTATGAAGCGCTTTATAATTCTGTTTCAGGTCAGGAAACATATAAGAATATAATCAAGAGCATGTTCAAACCAGTGTTAATAAGAAAAATGGCTCAGGGAGTTATAAAAAGTTATTTACAAAAAAAAGGAGGTAAGATGAGTGAAGTTAAAATAAGAAAATTAACAACCCGGGATATTGATTCAGTTATGAAAATTGACGAGAAAATCACGGGAAAACCACAGGAAGCCTACTGGGCTGGAAAAATAGCGTCTTATCTTTCAAGAGAGCCTGATGCCTGTCTTGCAGCTGAGATTGAAAACAAAGTCGTGGGATTCCTTCTTGGGGACATAAGGGGATGGGAATACACAATTCCCTTATGTGGATGGATTGATATAATGGGAGTTGATATTAACTACCAGGGAAAAGGCGTAGGAAAGATGCTGGTAGAATCACTTTTTGAATATTTTAAGAGCAGTGGAGTTGAAACCGTGATGACAGTAGTTGACTGGAATGATGGGGATTTGATTGATTATTTTCGCTCACATGGGTTTGAAAGAGGAGAATACATCAACCTGGTGAAGAAGCTGAAGTAGCAACTATAAAAAAATTCAAATGTCAAAGCTCAAAGTTCAAATAAAATCCAAAGTCTAAATGACTAAAACTTTTGAAATTTGGATTTTGGTATTTGAACTTATAAATAAAATATATGTCTTTAGAATTAAAAATTGGTAAAGGAAAATGCCAGATTTATGTTGAGGCTCACTCCTACAGTGATGGTTTGAGTATCCTCCTTCACGGTGGGGACAAATCCCATATTGGCGCTGTTGCCATCAGCATACCAAGACAGAGTCTTAAAGAGAAAAGAGTGACAAGTTGTTCTACATCAATTCTTACCATTACAGGGCATAAGGATGACATAATAGCAAGGGAGATGTCTGAAACTGTTTGCAGGAGTATTAAGAAAACCATTGTTGTAGTTGCAGGTGTTCATATAAACAGAGCTTCATCAGAAGATATTAAAAATGTGATGAGGAATTGCAGAAAGGCTTCTAAAAAACTGATTGAATTATTTAATGTTTGACTTTATGAGAGGTCTTTGAATAAGTATTTTATCAGGTATACTATTAATCAAGAACTCATAGTCATTGGCTTTTTTGTAGAAACAGACCTTTAGGTCTGTTGGTAACAGGTCTAAATAGGTTGTTGAAAGACTCGTAACATTGTCATTGCGAGCAAAGCGAAGCAATCTCAGTTTTACGCAAATCAATGAGTTAGAGATTGCCACGTCGCTGTCGCTCCTCGCAATGACAGCGAATAGGAACTTTTTCAACAGGTCTAAAGACCTATTTCTACATTTTTAAAAAGAAAACTGAAAGCTATGCAGAAATTTAAACTCATTGTCGGTATAACAGGAGCAACAGGGGTTGTTTACGGAATAAAACTCCTTGAGTATCTTTCAAAAAATGATTCTGTTGAAACATCGCTTGTTATAACAGAGGCGGCACAGATTACAATAAAGCACGAGACTGATTTTAAGATAGACAAGATAAAATCATTGGCAGATAAAGTTTATGACATTGATGATATCGGCGCGCCGCTTGCAAGCGGTTCATTCAAGAGAGATGGGATGGTAATTGTTCCATGCAGTGTAAAAACAATGTCAGCCCTTGCTAATTCTCTGGCTATGAATCTGCTTTTGCGTGCCGGGGATGTGACATTGAAAGAAAAAAAGCCACTAATTCTTGCAATAAGAGAGACTCCGCTTCATCTCGGGCATTTGAGAAACATGGTACAGCTTTCTGAGATGGGAGCTGTAATTTTACCACTCTGTCCTTCATTCTATCACAAGCCCAGGACTATTGATGAGATGGTTGGTTTTACGGTAGGAAGAATTCTTGACCTTTTTGGAATTGATAATACGCTTACAAAGGAATACCTGGGGAGCAATAAATAAATACACTAACTGTATTAATAAGTGGAGTTAATCTCAAATGTCAAAGCACAAATAACTAAAACCCTTAATATTTGGATTTTGACATTCATTTGACATTTTGGTTTTGACATTTGAACTTATCTACAATTATGAAACCAAATTTTCAGGTTGATCTACTTGCCATTACCCCTGACTGCGAGAAGCTCATTGAAGAAGCAGGAAGAACCTGCTATCTGTCTTTTGGAAAAATAGGAAAAGGTTCAGAAAAAAAATTTATCAAAATGCTGATTAAAAGCGGGCATCTTTCTGTCCTTGAACACGCCTACGCGACTTTCAGGATAAAAGGAGGTTCAAGAGCTTTTACCCACCAGCTTGTAAGGCACAGAATTTGTTCTTTTTCCCAGCAGTCGCAAAGATATGTGAGCGAGAAGGAATTTGACTTCATAACCCCTCATTCAATCAGAAAAAATTCTGAGGCTCTGAAACTTTTCAATGAGACAATGGAGCTTTTAAAGGAAAACTATCAGAAGCTTCAGGCTATGGGGATTAAAAATGAAGATGCAAGATTTGTCCTGCCAAATGCCATTAAGAGCGAGATTGTAATCTCAGCAAACTTAAGAGAATGGCGCTACATCCTTCAGCTCCGCTGTGCGCCTGATGCGCAGTGGGAAATAAGAGGAATTTGCAATGAGATTCTAAAGATTTTAAAAAAAGAGGCTCCTGTTGTGTTTGAAGATTTTGAATTAGATGGAGATAAGAAAGTAGCAATAGTAAAATAATCTACTATCTAATGATGTCATTGCTAGGAGCGAAATTCCTCAAGAAATTTTAAGCTAAAATTGGCAGAGAGATATTATAGACTTTTTGCTATCTTTCTAATAGCATCAATTGTTAAATCGATATCTTCAAAAGTATTGAAAAACCCCGGGCTTATTCTTATTGCTCCATCAGGATATGTTCCTGCGGTTTTATGGGAGTCAGGAGAGCAGTGGAGTCCTGCTCTGGAAATAATATAAAAATCTTCATCAAGCCTCTTTTCGATGCAACCCGGTTGCATTCCTTCAATATTAAAAGATAATACGGGTATTTTTTTGCTAAAATCTCCTGTGCCATAAAATAAGATTCCCTTAGTTTCTGAAAGCCCGGATAAAAACTGTTCAGTCAGACCCAGCTTGTGTTTTCTTATGTTTTCAATGCCTGTTTTGTTTATAAAATCGATGCCTGCTTTTATTGAGGCAATACCGGGAGTATTAAGTGTTCCGCTTTCAAGCTTGTCAGGAAAAAACTCAGGCTGGCTTTCATCATCAGAAAAACTTCCAGTGCCACCCTCCTTTAAGCTGTTTAAATTTATTTCCTCCCCAACAATCAGGATTCCTGTTCCCTGAATTCCAAAAAGTGATTTGTGCCCTGAGCAGGCAAAAATATCAATATTACCTTTTATGATATCGACTGGTATTGTTCCGGCAGTCTGTGCAGCATCAACTAGAAGTTTTATTCCTTTTTTTTTGCAGATACTGCCAATCTCTTCAACAGGATTTATTGAGCCGAGAACATTTGAGGCGTGGTTTATGACAACTAATTTTGTATTCTTTTTAAAGGCTTTTTTTATATCTTCAGGATCAACAAAACCTTCAGAAGAAGTTTTTACTTTAGTTACTTCAATACCATTTTTTTTAAGTGATTTTAATGGCCTTGTAACAGAATTGTGCTCTATGTATGATGTTATTACGTGGTTTCCGGGAGATAGTAATCCTTTTAGTCCAAGGTTGAGGGAATCTGTTGCATTTGAAGTGAAAATAACCCTTGAACTATCAGGGAAATTAAAAAATTTTGCCACATCTTCTCTTGTCTCAAATATCATCCTTGCAGATTCAACTGCCATCCTGTGAGACCCTCTTCCGGGACTCCCTCCGATATTTCTCATTGCGTGGTCAACAGCTTCATAGACCTGCGGGGGTTTTGGAAAAGATGTAGCAGCGTTATCAAGATAGATTGGCATTGAAAGCTCTATTAAATATTGTCCATGGTTGATTGTTATAAAAAAATATAACTATAAGTTCAAAGCCTAAAATTCAAATGTCATCTGTCCGCTCTTAACTTCACTCCGCTTACTCTGTTAAAAATATTCTCTCTTTATCCAGCAAAATTGTTACTTTGTCACCAATTTTTATATCACTCTTTTCACATATAAACTTTTCAATATCCATAATTAAGTTGAGCTTTGTTTCAGAAAACTTTAAAAATATTCTGTTGGTTTTCTCAAGGCTTATTATGTGGTCTACAGAAAGAGTCAGGGAATTATCTTCTGTTTTGTCATAATCTGAAAGCCTTACATCCCGCGGCTTGATGCACAGAAAAGCCTTATCTCCTTTGTTAAACCTTGAGTCAATGCCTGTTTTTATCTTTATCCCTTCAACGCTACACAAAAAGCAGTCCTTGAATGTTTCAATGATTCTGCACGGGAAGATGTTTTTTACTCCTAAAAATTTCGCTGTAAGGCGTTTCCGCGGGTTAGAGAAAATTTCATGCTTTTCTCCTGACTCTACAATCCTGCCATCATTCAGAATAATTATATGGTCAGCAAGAGTAAAAGCTTCCTGAAGGTTATGGGTGACATAGATTATTGGGATACTTAAAATAGATTTTAATTTGAGCAGGTCCTGCTGAAGTTTTTCTCTTATTCTTTCATCAAGCGCTGACAATGGTTCATCAAGGAGAAGAAGTTTTGGGTCAGAAGCTATAGCCCTTGCAATTGCAACTCTTTGCTTCTGTCCTCCTGATAATTCGTTTGGATATTTTTTTTCCTTCCTGTCAAGGCGAAAAAGCTCAAGCAGTTTTCTTACCTTTTCATCTGCGTCAGACCTGTTATTGATTCCGTATGCTATATTTTCATAAACATTGAGATGCGGGAAAAGGCTGTACTCCTGAAAGACATAGCCTATTTTCCTTTTTCGAATAGGGATATTTATACCCTTCTCCTTGTTAAAAAGCTCATCTCCGTTTAATCTGATATACCCTTCATCAGGAATGATTATACCTGATAGCATATTCAATGTAAGGCTTTTCCCTGTCCCTGAAGGACCAAAGAGGACTGTAAGATGATCTCCTGATGCAGTTGTGCCTTTTTTGTTGTAAGCAGAGAACTCAATATCAATGAAAAAGTCAGATAATTTTTTCTTTAAATGATACTCTATCAATCTGTTCTCCCAAGAGAGTTAGCTTCAGGCTCATTTGAATTTATTAATACTTTCCTTTTGTAAACTTATTGACCCAGAAAAGAACTGATATTGAAAAAGCTGTAATTATCAGAACAAGGGTATTGGCTAAAGGAATATTGTTTGCCTGTACAGCATCATATATGGCTATTGAGATTGTTTGTGTCTTCTGAGGGATATTTCCTGCAACCATCAATGTTGTCCCGAAATCTCCCATTGAACGGGCAAAAGCCATAGCTGTTCCTGCAATTATTCCCCTTTTGGCAAGAGGAAGTGTTACAGATGTAAATACTTTAAACTCCGATTTCCCTAAAAGTCTTGCTGCATTTTCGATATTGATGTCAACAGATTCGATAGAAGCCCTGGCAGGTTTTATGAAAAGAGGTATTGAAGCTACTACTGCCGCTATTACAGCTCCTTTCCATGTAAAAACAACAGTTACACCAAAGACATTTTCAAGAAATCTTCCTATTGGACCATTCCGCCCGAGTACGACAAGAAGGTAATATCCAAGAACAGTCGGTGGGATTATAAGCGGCTGCATTACAATTGCATCAATGAAATTTTTTAAAAAAAAATCTTTTTTTGCAAGTATCCAAGCCATTAAAAGTCCAACAAAAAAAGAAAACAGTGTGGCTATTATAGAGACTTTAAGTGTGAGATATAAAGGAAAGAGATCTGTATGGTTCATTATTAATTTTACCTTATAAAGTTTCTTTAAAACTATTTAGTCTTATAACCGTATTCCTCCAGCATAGCTTTCCCTTTTTTGCTGCAAACAAAATCTATGAATTCTTTTGCAACTTTTTGTTTTGATGTATCTTTCAATATTGCCATTGTCTGGTTAATTGGCGGATGAAGCTCTTCGCTTATCGTAATGTAATTAACCTCAGGAACTTTTGCGATGGAAAGGGCAATGATTCCTGCATCAGCATTTCCTGTCTGAATAAATTGAAGAGCCTGTCTTACATTTTCTCCTAATATTAACTTACTCTTGATTTTATCCCAGAGCCCTGCCCTGATTAGAAATTCTTTTGCTGCAATTCCATATGGGGCATGGTCAGGGTTTGCTATGGCAATACTTTTAATATCTTTTACCAGAAGATCCCTAAGGGTTGTTACTGGTTTTACATTTTTGTTATATGCAATAACCAATCTTCCTCCGGCATAATTTCTTATTGAATCGTTTTTGAGAAGATTTTGATTTTTTAATCCCATAATATATCTGTCATCAGCAGCGGCAAAAATGTCATATGGTGCTCCCTGCCGGATTTGCTCTGCAAGCATTCCTGTTGAACCAAATGTAAATATTATCCTGTTTCCTGTTTCAGATTCAAAGGTTTTGCCCATTTCACTGAAAACAAAAAGAAGATCAGATGCAGCGCCAACAAGAAGCTCTTCAGAAAAAGCAGCGCTAAGAGGGAATAACAAAAAGAGTAAAGTTAAAGTTATACGTGTTATAATTAACATAGATAAATCTTTATAAAAAATGTAGAAACAGGTCTTTAGGTCTGTTTCTACATCTGGTTTACCAGTTTCAAATAGCACAAAAAAAAGCCGATTCCCTGTTTTGAAAAGGAAACCGGCTTTTATTTATACCGTTTCTAATCTCCTTTCCAAACACGAGGAGGCAATCTGATTTCTCAGAATACCCGAATCGGCCAAGAGCCATGTTCTTTTTCCGGAATTTAGGCTCAAAGGCTCGGAGATCGCTTCTTCTTACTGATATTAAACAGAAAAAGTCAAGTAATAAAATGTGAAGGATTATTAAACCTTTAAAAAATGGCTCATCGTTGAAGTGAGTGGGTAAAAGTTAGTGATTGATATTATCTGCCTGTGCGTTCACGCAGACAGGCGCAAAACGGCAAGAGATAAGGGGAAAAGGAAGTTGAATAAGGTTCAAAAAACTGATATTATAACAGCATGGGAAAAAAGAAGACGCTGCTGGACAAATATCGGTTCTCCGGATATAGTCCGAGGTTGATACTCTTGACTGGCTACTTGTATAAAATCTTTTTCATTAGGAGGCTGAAATGGAAGAAGAAATCAAGGAAATGGAAAATGATTTCACCAAAATTTTAAATAGAAGAACAAGGAAGCTTTCAAAAGAGGAACTGAAAAAGGAAATAATAAAATTTATTGGAGAAAATAAAATCTGCACAATTGCAACATGCTTAAATAATATTCCCCGTTCAACACCTGTCCGCTACCGCAGCAAGGATATGACTATTTATGTTTTAACAGAGGGAGGGGTTAAGATTAAAAACATTATGGAAAATCCAAATGTATCAGTAAGCCTTTACGGTGACTACTCAGGCTTTGAATCGGTAAAGGGTCTCCAGTTGTGGGGCAGGGCTGAAATAATAAAACCGGAGGATGAAGAAAAATACGCTGAAGCAAGGAGTATAATAAAATCAGAGGAACGAGAGGATTTGAAAAAACTCGGAGTCAAGGCAAGTCCTGATATGAAGATAATAAAAATAGAAGCAACACGGGCACGCTATCTGAACTTCCCTGACGGCATTCTAAACCAGGTCTGGGAAGTCTGATTTAATTTCAGATTTCGGATTGTGGATTGAATAAGCAATAAGCAGTATTGCAAGATGTTATACCTTGTCGTTCCCGCCTGCCTGCGGTAGGCAGGCGAAAGCGGGAATCCAGATATTTAATTATCAGTAATACCAAGCGACTCATCAAAAAAAATAATTGACATATTCAGTGATTAAATTTATATATCCGTCTAAGCGGATAAAAGGATTCCATTTATGAAGGATCTCGCAAAATTTTTCAAGGCAATGTCTGATGAGACAAGGCTCAGAATCTTGCATCTTTTGACATACGGGGAATTATGCGTATGCGACCTGATGGAGGTGTTGTCACTCCCTCAGTCAACAATATCACGGCACATGGCATATTTAAAAAATGCCGGACTTGTTATTGACAGGAGAAACGGGGTTTGGGTTCATTATTCTTTAGCAAAACCAAAAAATAATATTCATTATCTGCAGTTGAAATGCATTAAGGATGATTTTAAGAATTTTAAGGAATCAGAAGATGACTTTAAAAGTCTTAAAAAATTTCAGAAACACAAAAAATGTGAAGGGTAAATTATGGCTGATGAACCAAATACCAGAAAAAATGGAGTCCTGTTCCTTTGCACTGGGAATGCCTGCCGCAGCCAGATGGCAGAGGGGTTTGCAAAATCAATAGCGCCTGACGATGTTTTAGTTTTCAGTGCCGGAACTTTTCCTGCACATTTAAGCTCAAGGGCTGTAAGGGTGATGCAGGAGATTGGAATTGATATTTCAAACCAATACTCAAAGAGGATAGATGATATACCGGTTAGTGAAATAGGAACTGTAATAACTCTATGTGATAGTGCTGAAAGAATGTGTCCATCTTTTCCAGCAAAAAGAAAACTCCACTGGCCTATTCCTGACCCGGTGGGGACAATGGGGGATGAGGAGAGGGTTTTGCGTGAGTTTAGAAAAGTTCGCGATATGATAATGGAGAAAGTTGAAAACTATTTTAAATATGAGGAGTGGAAAGATGAGTGAAGGGGTATCTCGTAAGCTGTCATTTTTAGACCGTTATCTTACTCTGTGGATTTTTTCTGCAATGCTTTTTGGAGTCGGGCTCGGGTATTTTGTCCCTTCAGTGGTAAATTTCTGGAATACTTTTAACTCAGGCACCACCAACATCCCGATTGCAATAGGGCTTATACTGATGATGTATCCGCCTCTTGCTAAGGTGAAATACGAAGAGCTTGGAGAGGTATTCAAGAACACAAGAGTGCTTGCGCTTTCACTGGTTCAAAACTGGATAGTTGGGCCTGTGCTAATGTTTGCTCTGGCAATAATATTTTTGCGCAATTACCCGCATTATATGGTTGGACTGATAATAATTGGCTTGGCACGATGTATTGCAATGGTTATTGTATGGAATGAACTTGCAAAGGGAGATACAGAATATTGCGCCGGACTGGTTGCATTCAATAGCATATTCCAGGTTCTGTTCTTTTCTGTTTATGCCTGGATATTCATAACCATTTTGCCAGCCTGGTTTGGCTTGAAAGGAAGTGTTGTTGATATCACGATAAGTCAGATTGCAAAATCTGTTTTCATATACCTCGGAATTCCATTCCTTGCAGGAATCATTACAAGGTTTACATTGATATCAATCAAAGACAAGGAATGGTATCATAAGAAATTCATCCCAAAGATAAGCCCTATTACGCTAATAGCCCTGCTGTTTACTATCATAGTAATGTTCTCACTTAAGGGTGAATACATTGTTAAAATCCCAATTGATGTTCTTAGGATTGCAGTTCCGCTGCTTATCTATTTTGTAATAATGTTTTTTGTTTCCTTCTATATGTCATATAAGATTGGTGCAGATTACAGGCAAAGTGCAGCACTTTCCTTTACTGCGGCAAGCAATAATTTTGAGCTTGCTATTGCAGTTGCAGTTGCTGTATTTGGAATAAACTCTGGGGAGGCTTTCGCAGCGGTTATTGGTCCGTTGGTTGAAGTGCCTGTTCTTGTAAGCCTTGTAAATATTTCATTGAGATTTTCAGAAAAATATTTTAATGTACAGAATTCTTTTGAGAGGAGCATTTCTTAGAATTAATCCCTCTAAGAATTTTTAACTAACTTTCCTGTGGCAAGACCACAGGAAATAAATAAATTAAATTCAGGAGAAAAAAAATGAAAGGATTCAGGAAGGTATTATCTGTCGGTTTAGCTTCGTTTTGTTTGATGGCAATTAATGGCGCATTTGCTGAGACTAAAAAAGCAGCAGTTGCCACGTCTCATTCACAAGCGCCGGCAAAATTTCAAAAAAACCCACCTCTTCTTTCAGGAAAAGTCGCAGAGACTTTTAACAGCGGAGGGTACACCTATCTTTTACTTGAAAATAAAGTGAAAAAAATATGGGTTGCTGTACCTCAAATGAAAGCAACTGTCGGGAAAGAGATTGCCCTTATGCCCGGGGCTGAGATGCAAAACTTCACAAGCAAGACTCTTAAAAGAAAATTTGATAGTATTATTTTCTCTGCAGGACCTGCAACCCAGCAGGGCATGGTAAATCCTGCTGCAGCAAAGGGACTCATGGGAAATAATGGTGCAAAAGCTCCAACTGCTGAGAAAGTAAAGGTTGCAAAGACAACAGGTCCAAATGCCTATACAGTCGTCGAAATTTATAAAAACAAGGAAACACTTAATAACAAGAATGTTGTCGTAAAAGGCAAGGTGGTAAAGGTCTCTGCAGGCATTATGGGGAAGAACTGGATACATTTGCAGGATGGTACAGGGAATGCTAAAGATGGAAGTAATGAGCTTGTTGTAACTTCACAAGACATTCCAAAGGTTAATGATGTTGTAACAGCAAGCGGTACTCTGTATAAGGACAAGAACTTTGGCGCCGGATACAAATATACAGTTATTATGGAAAAAGCTTCTGTCAAGAAGTAATCAAAAGTTGTCAGGTGTCATTGCAAGGGAAGAAGGCGGTTTTTTCTTTTGCAGCGGTTTTAAATTCTTCTATCAGTGATGTTATAAGTTCCTTAACAGTGGTGATTTTATTGACTCGAAATGCGTTTTGTCCAGCAAATGCAAAGCCTTTATTCAATTTCCCTTTTTTTGCATTTATCAATGCAAGAGCTATGCAGTAAGTACTTTGCTTGTAATCGCATGTGATAATACAATGGTAGGGGCAATTGAACGGTTTTTTTACCCCGCTATTTACTTCTTCCAGAAACCTGTTTTTTATTGCCCTTCCGGGAAGGCCAACAGGGCTATTTATGAGAACGATGTCTTCTTCTTTGGATTTTATGAATTCTTCTTTAAATTTTTTGTCTGCATCACATTCTTCAGTTGCAACAAAACGAGTGGCTATCTGCACACCGGCTGCTCCAAGTTTGAGAAATTTATTTATGTCTTCGCCTGAGTAAATACCTCCGGCAGCAATAACCGGTATTTTTTTATTATGCTCTTTTTCAAAACTCTTAACAGCTGCAACTACTTCAGGTAGAATTTTTTCAAGGGTATATTCAGGGCTCTCAATCTGTTCTGTTTTAAAACCTAAATGCCCTCCTGCCAGAGGTCCTTCAACAACAAAAGCGTCAGGAAGATACTTGAAATTTCGCAACCATTTCATGCATATGATTTTAGCTGCCTTTGCAGAAGAGACTATAGGAACAAGTTTTGTATTGATTCCTTTGACCAGGTATTTCGGAAGGTCAAGCGGCAGTCCAGCTCCGCAGAAAATGATGTCCACCCTTTCTTTTATAGCAGTGTTGACCATATCGGCAAAGTTAGTTAGGGCGACCATAATGTTGACGCCTAAAATTCCCTTTGTCTTTGCACGGGCTTTTCTGATTTCATTTTCCAATGCCCTGATATTAGCTTCAAGATAGTTTTTTGTGAGGTCGGTTTCTTCCATCCCTATCATTGCAGCTGAAATGACACCGATTGCGCCTTCGTTTGCAACTGCTGATGCCAAGCCGGACAGTGATATACCTATACCCATCCCGCCCTGTATTATGGGAATCCGTGCTACTAATTCTCCTATCTTTAAGACAGGAAGGTTCATATATCTTTCCTTGTTGGTGCCATTCTTGGAGGGTTGGAGACGTGGTTTGGGTCAAAGGCTTTGCCTATCTTTTCCAAGAACTTATGGTAATTCCCTAAAGCGCTACCTATGAGTTCATGGTGGTGCGACCACTGAGCTCCGGGATATGCCCTGATTTTTATATCATGTTTTATTGATTCAACCTCATATTCCTCAAATTTTCTGACCATGGTCTTGTCAAAATAGGAGAAAAATTCCCCATATCCGATGTGTCCCATGTCATAGCTCTGCATCCATCCGCTTTCCTCGCAGTCATCAAAGAACGGAGGAATAAATCTGCTTTTAAGGTCATCAGTGTTCTGAAGCGCTTTTCTTGCGTGGTCAAGCGAGTCAAAGGCGAATTTTGTAACTGCAAAAAAACCTGCAGGAACTGTAACATTATTTGAAATTCCCAATTTAAAGACCTGCCCGCTTGAATATGGCGAAGCTTCCTCCATCTTCCCGTTTGTTTCAGCAACAATTTCTTTCAAAACATTTTCCTCATATTCGAGTTGTTTTTCTGATGTATACCCAACCAGAAGTACTCGTACCATACTCGGAGACCGTTTGTCTGCAAATTTTGATTTATCTTTTTCCCATTTTTCATAAAAATCATCTCTTGATTTAGCCCTTGCGATATAGCGCCATATAAATGGTACTCTTACGCAAACAGCCCCTATCTCAGCCTTTCCAACTTCATACATTGCCTCAACAGCTTTTTCAGAGTCTGGATATATGATTGTGAACCATTTGAATCTTTCTTTTGTCAGAGCAAAGGCTGTACTTGGGGTGACACCAACTGGTTCAGGAACACCCTTAAATGGAAGGCGAAAGAGCTTGACAGCCATTTTTGTTACAACGCCAAGCCCGCCAAAATGACCAAACCATCCCCTCATAAGCCCCCTGAGGTCAGGACCAGGTCCTTCGCCCCAGAAATAATCCCTGATTGTTGATGCAGAGCCGGTGTGGAGAATTTCTCCTGTTGGGAGTATCCACTCTGCTGCAAGGACCCTTCTGTTTGCATAACCAACCCTGTGAACAAGTTGCCCCATCCCCTGATTAAGGTGGTTTGCAATTACAGCAACCTGTGCGCCGCATGAAGGGGCGCTTGTGTAAAGCCCGAGTTTCATTGCCTCTGTCTGAAGTTCTGTGTAGGTAACATAAGGCTCAACAAGGGCGTACATGTTTTTTTCATCAATCACCATCCTATTCATCCGCTTCATATCAAGCATTATTGTGTTTGGCTTTGTTGGAACACAGAGGGTTATAAAGAATGTACCAAGAGGGATGAATGGAACTTTATACTTGTTTGCAAGCTTTATAATTGTCTGAACTTCTTTTGCTGAGCCTGGAAGGACAATACATCCTGGAACCTTGCGGTTTTTATCCCATGCAAACTTTGCATAACCGCCTCTTGAGTAAGCCTGGCAAACTGCAGGTGAGGTCGAAATGTTCTCTTTACCTACTATCTTTTTTAATTCACTTTCAATCTTTTTTGGAAAAGCCATATATTTACCTAATTAGCTATAAGCTTTTTAAAAACTTTAAAAGTTAAAAGTCTTTCTGCGGGGTTAGAAAACCCCGCCTATTGATAGGCGGGACATTCTTGTCCCGCAGCAATTTTCTTTATCTTAAACCCTCTAATCCTTGAATCCTTTAACCCTTCATTTTAAATCGCTTCTGCAACTACCTCTACAAAGTCATAGACCTTAATTTTGCTCTTTGTCTTTTTTGCTGTATCTTTAAAATTCCATTTACAGAACGGGCAACCTGCTATTATTGCATCTGCGCCAACTGAGCTAGCCTCATCAAGCCTTTCAGTTGCTGTCCATGTAGCAAAATCATTGAAAGCCCATTTGACTCCACCTCCGGCACCACAGCACCATGCATTTTCTCTTATCCTCTCCATTTCAACAAGATTTAACCCAGGAATCTTTTTTAAAACATTTCTTGGAGGCTCATATACACCGTTAGTTCCTCTTCTCCATTTTTTTACCGGTTCAGTTCTCCCAAAGGACACCCTTTCGCCTTTCCATAAAATATATGGCTCACTCAGCCTTGCAAGACGGCAAGAATCGTGGTAAGAGGCATTGAGCTTTACAGGCTTTGTGAGATTAAGCTTTCCAAGTTCAATCAGCTGGTTTACATATTCAGAGGTGTGGAATACTTCATATTCCATTTTTTCCTTTTCTCTTAATCTCTGATAATCAACTTTCCACACATGATAGCATTCTGCACAGCTTGTAAGGACTTTTTTAGCGCCGCTTTTTTCAAGCACTTTCATGTTATGCGCCATTATCTTTTTTGCCTGTTTTGTATCACCAATCCTTATTAATGGATTACCGCAGCACCACTCATCAGGTCCCATGATGGTAAAATTGACTGAAGCAGCATTTAAGATTTTTATTGTTGAAAGCACTATCTCAGGATGAAGGTATGAAGAGGTGCAGCCGGCAAAATATACTATCTCAGGCTTTTCTGAAAAAGGCTGTTTCCCTTGCAGCCAGTTACTGCGTTTCTCATGAGGATTTCCATATGGATTGTGCTTATCGCATACATTCTTAATAATTTTTTTGTGGACTGGCAGAGGGGCTTTTTTCTTTTCAACAGCATCTGCCCTGAAGGCTTCTATTACCTCAAGCCGTTCATTGTCAATGCATCTTTTGCACATTACATCGCAGGCGCCGCACAGCGTACATTTATAAAGGACATCAAGTAGTTCTTTTGAATAACCTATCTCTTTATCAAGGTAAGCCAAAGACATATCCATGATTCCCTGACAGGAGTAGGCATCAAAAAAATAGCGGCTGCTAATCGGGCATATTTTATTGCGTCTTTTGCTTTTAGACCATATTGGGTCAATCCACTTGCAGCTTGAGCATCTTACACACATTTCAATATCATATCTGTAGTCTTTAAGTTTCATTTATTAGTGTCCTATCTCATATAGAGCTTTCAAATTACTACCACTGTGAATCTTTTCGTTCTTGTCATTGCGAGCGTAGCGAAGCAATCTCATCTCTTGACTTAGAGGAAACTTTAATGGGAATCTCGTTTTGAAATTGCAGAGCCTATTCTGAGCAAAGCGAGAGAACTCTGAGATTGCTTCGTCGCTTTGCTCCTCGCAATGACAGATGGGAAAAGTACTCATGTTAAATAACATCAAAAACACAATCTCCCGGGGTTCATAATTCCATTAGGGTCAAAGATATTTTTTATCTTTTTCAAAGTTTCTTTATATGGTTTTGCTTTTTCCAATAGCTTTTCACCCCATTCTCCATGAGGGTTGCTGAAATGAGCGCCTTCTGAAAACAGGGTTTCTCTTATTTTTGAATCTAATTTTTTAATTTTTTTGAATTCAAAGCTCTTTTTATCTCCATAGAAAAAGTGGAACTGGCAGTAACAGGCTCTTCCATACTCAAGAGGCTGTAAATATATTCCAATATCTTTTTTATCATAGCCAAGTTGTGAAGATAGTTTAAAGACTACATCCTTTGTCATGGAGAGCTTATCAAATGTTGTAAGAAAACTTATTTCATTGCAGAAACCTTTAAAGCGGTTTTTCCAGTAAGATACATCATCCATCCACGGCTTTCTAAGCATTGATAATATTATTTCTTGTCCCTTTTCATGTCCCGGCAAGGCTTCACTTAAATTGAGTGATAAATCTGAGGCAATCCTGCCTAATGCCTCTTCCTGGTAAGCTATTTTTTCTTCTGCTTTTCTTAATGAGCCTGCAAGGCAGATGATTAATACAAATTCAGGGAATTTATTTTTTAAGCTGTTAAAGTCTTCAGGAAAATTTTCTGAGAGAATCAAAGAAAGATTGAGCGAATTAAGAATAAAACATTCGTTTCCAACCATTGACTGCTGGATTCTGTAAGCAGTTTCTTTTATTTTTCCAAGGTCGCTGCTGCAAAGAAAAAAAACTTTTCTTGTTTTTGAAAAATGCTCTATTTTTAGATTCATCCATGTAACAATCCCGAGTGTTCCCTGAGCGCCCTGAAAAAGCCTGAAAAAGTCCATTCCCGGTCCATAGGGGCATACCATATCTGCCAACGCATTATCCGGGGCACCGGGGACAGAGGCTGAGCCTGTTCTTAAAATTTCACCTGTTGGAAGAACTACTTCCATAGTTAGGATTGGGTCAGCATATTCAAACTTTGGTACAAGCATTGGCTCTCTTTCAAGAAGGCTTGTAAGGGCAGATTTTTCTCTGTGTGGCAGAAGAGGGTTATAGGCAGTCATACCCTCTTTTTCAAGCCCATCCTGAAGTTTTCCCCATGTAACACCCGGTTCAATTCTTGTTCTCCTGTTACGCTTGTCGATTTCCAAGACTTTGTCCATTCTCCTCAGGTCAACTATAATACCACCTTTGGATGGAATAGTTGTCCCGTAGAAATGGACACCTGAGCTTACAGGTATTACGGGGATATTTTTTTCGTTTGCAAGTTTTACCACTGCCTGAATTTCCTTTGAGTCCTTTGGTTTTACAACGTAATCAGGCATTGAAAAAGGGCAGAAACTGTAATCTTCTGCAAAAAATCTTAATGCAGAAGCATCATTGCTTGCATTTTCTTTTCCAACTATATTTTTAAGTTTTGTGATTAGTTCCAAAATTTTTTAATCCAAAAGTTTTACAGGTGAAACAAAAAGGTAGGAGTGCCTTTAGCCTCTCCTACCTGTGCATAACCCCATATCATTAATCTATAATCTCTTCCACATCATTCTACACTGATAAAGCATTAAACCTGCAAAAGCCATCCTTAGGCAACTCTCCTGTCATTTTAAAAAAAACATTTAGATTCAGCCCTTCATAAAAGGCTGTACAGGTTCCTATATCAACATATCTGCATGGTAAAATATTTGCTTCCTTTTCTCCCATAACTTTTTTTAAAAGCTGATTTATTGCACATTTTTTTACAATATGGATTAATTTCTTATGGGAAATCTCTTTATATGTCCACTCATCATTGCCCCTTGGGCTAAGAAAGCTTATTTCCAATAATCTTTGAGGCACACTCGGAAAAACATGTCCTGTTTTAGCTGCCACATTATAAATAACTTCCCCAATCCTGTCCCTGTATTTTCCTTCAAGCTCAAGAATCCTTTTAGCCAGATTTCTTCCATAATCTCCAAAAACCCTTTTAGCGATTTCATCTTTATCATAGTCCTCTTTACCATTGGCTTCAGAAGCATATTTTTCAACAAGAGGTTTAATATCAAACTCCTTATCTAAGATATCAAGAAATTCAGAATCAATATTGTATTTATACTTAGAACTCAAACCATTCTCCTGATTTAAATTTCCTGAAGCTTACTGCAGGAAACTCAAACTGTAAAGAATAATTTCATATATTCTCTTGCTGCGCGTTCACAAAGGACCTATCTGTTTGGAGTTGTAAAATGGAAAAAGGCATCAAACTGGCAACGGCCATCTTTTGGCAATTCAGCTGTCATTCTGACTCCAACATCTAACCCAAGTTTTTTATAAAGCTCATCGCTTAAACCTATGCAGTAGTGTTTGCATGGAAGTTTATTTGCAATTTTTTCTCCAACTGCCTCTTTAAGGGCTTTGTTCATAGTGCATAAATTGACAAAATATGTCAAACACTTATAAGAAATTTCCTTCCAGCGCCATTTGTCCTCAACTCTTACAGACAAAATAGCTATCTCAATCAGGCGCTGTGGAATGCTTGGGAATTTATGCCCGGTTTTCTCAGCCACCTGATAAATCAGTTCAGCGCTTCTGTCTCTGTAATTCCCTTCAAGTTCCAATATGCGGTTAGCAAAATTGATACTATATTTCTTAAATAGCTTTTCACCTATCTCATCAGCTTCCTTGTCGCTTTTTCCCTTTATTGCGCTGGCATATTTTTCTGCAATGCTTTTAACTGCAAACTCTTTTTCAAAGGTTTCAAACAAACTGTCATCTATGAAGTATTTTAAAGCTTTCTCACTCATTTTTTGCTTCCTTTCATAGTTTAATAATATTAGCTTTTAGCAGCAGTTTTTATCCTCTGCCTCTGAGTTTCCACTAGATAATCACAGCGCAGGCATCTTGAGCTTTCTCGTATTACATCATCCTTGCTCAGTGTGACCTCCACTTCTTTATTAGCTGACATTCTCTCGCTTACAGGTATTAGTGGAGTAGCTGTACGATTATGTTTTGCAGGAGCTCCTTTAGGATTAAACTTGACAGTGCTATCATAGTGCTCAAGCCACGGATAACGGGTCTTTAACTCCTCATCTGTCAGGAAATCCTTTGCGAGATATTTATCAATATTCCTTGCTGCCTTCTCACCCTGCCCAATTGCCGCAGTTACAGTTGAAGGACCTGTAACCGCATCACCTCCGGAAAATATATTAGGAATGTTTGTAACCATTGTATGCTTGTTAATAAAAACAAACCCTTCATAGGAAAATCCAATGCCTACCTCTTTCATAATCTTTTCTGCATCAAGCTTCTGTCCTATAGCAGATATTATAGTATCAACGTCAAGGGTAAATTCTTTTCCGGGAACTGGAACAGATTTATTTCTTGCTGTACGGTCATAACCCTTCATCATCATTTCTTCGCAGACCAGACTTTCTGCTTTTCCATTTTTGCCTTTGATTTCTTTTGGTCTTGCAAGAATACGGAACTTGACTCCTTCCTTTTCAGCTTCCTCAACCTCTGCCTGTATTGCAGGCATTTCTTCAATATTTCTTCTGTATACTACTGTCACATCTGCCCCCTGCCTCAAAGCAATACGGGCTGCATCAATAGCTGAATTGCCACCTCCGATTACAGCAACCCTTTTGCCGATTTTTGGATTTTTCCCGCTGCGGCAGTCTCTCAGAAAGTCAAGTGCCTGAATAACCCCGTTCATTTCCTCTCCCGGAATCCCAATTGATGGGGAGCCTTGCGCCCCAACTGCAATAAATATAGCCTGGTAGCCCTGGTTTTTTAAAGCATCAATAGAGATATCTTTTCCAACCTCTGTGTTGAGTTTAAGCTCAATACCAAGGTTTAATATAAAATCAATTTCGTTATTAACGATTTCCTGCGGAAGGCGGTATGCGGGTATCATTGAAGTTAACATGCCACCAGGTTTGTCGGCTTTTTCAAAGACTGTTACCTGATAGCCAATCCTTCTTAAAAAATATGCACATGAAAGACCTGCAGGTCCTGAACCCACTATTGCTATTTTTTTCTTTGCATTGCGGGAATCTTCTTTAATTGTTGGTTTTAAACTACTTGATTTTGACGAATCAGCCATATATCTTTTCAGGCTTCTGACTGAGACAGGATTGTCAGTTTTCCTGCGCTCACACATTGTCTCACATGGATGCGGACATACTCTGGCGCTTACTGCAACAAAGGGATTCCGTTCTCTGTGAATACGGATTGCCTCGTCAACATTCCCTTCTCCTAGGAGAGATATATATGATGGAACATCAACATGGGCAGGACATTCATACTCACACGGTGCTACTAATTCTAAAGCCTTTTCAGGGCAGACCCTTACGCATTCAAGACACCCTCTGCACTGGTCAGGAAACCACATGGCTAAACCCCATGCATCCATAGGCATTACTTTCCCTTTATCAATACGGGTTAGATAAACCTTATAAACGCATTGTGGACAAACTTGGACACATTTCCTGCAATTCATAGGAAGTTTACATTTATCTCTGTTAATAGCTATCTGAACTCGTGCCATTAATTTTACCTCCAAAAAAATAAAGAATAAACAAAATTACCAAATGTCTCTGAGCCCGGGAGTGGTGCTCCGTTCTACCATTTCAATGGCCTCATGACGGCAGTGGTTTGCGCATTGTGAACATCCATAGCATTTGTTCATGTCAATATTTAACTTGTTGCGGCTTACCTGTAAAGACATAGCACCAAACTGACAAAAAGTAATACATTCCCCGCATCCAATGCATCTGTCATAAATTGGCCTTGCGCAATATTCCCCTTTAAGAAGAACTTCATCAACACCATAATCAGTACGACCCCTTATCCCAAGGCAGGTAGGATACTCACAATTGCAGATTCCTCCTATGTAAGGAGTATAAAAAGTCCAGAGCGTGTGAACATTGCCCCTCCTGTCAAAGTGGCGAAGCCTCTGCTTTGCTTCTTTTACTGAAAGAAATGTCATGTTTCTGAAGGTTTCAGGCCATCTTTCCCACTTGTAAATACCTACACCTAAGGATAGACAGGTCATTGCATCATCGTTATTATACATGCCCCGGGATTCCCTTTTGCAGATACATTCCATTATTCCTATCGGATAGGTAAGCTCAAGCATCTGTTCTGCCTCTTCAAGAGTTACTACCTGTCCAAAGTGGTAATTAGCCATAAAGCTCCCGACTTTTTTCTTCAATATTGGGAGTTTCTTTACATCTTTCCCTGTAGCCTCAAGAACCTCTTTCATTAAATCAGAGAAGAGAATATCTAAATCTACCTGAGCCCCTGGCGCTATAACAAACTCTCCGTCTTCATTCATATAATATTCCGGTGGCTTCTGGTGAGGACTAATTATTTCCCCTACTTTTCTTTCTGCTTTTTCTGCTTTTTTCTGCGCATCCTTTTTCTTCCTGCGGTACATATTTGCAGAAAAATTCTGGGCAGCTAAAAACCATTTCCCTCCATCTCCATGTTCAATACAATGATGACACATTTTAACTACTCCTTTCTTTCATTCAGAAATGGAATTATTCCAAAAGATTATTTTTAATCAAACAACTGTTTGAAAATTATGTTTTCTGCTATATTTTGTCAAGTGGAAATTAAGTTCCTAATGTCAATAATTTCTGCCATGAAAAAAATTGACTATACACCTTTCAAAATATATACTGAGAGCAATTGGGGAATGAAGGTATATAGGGTTGGGAGTCAGGACAAATATTTCGTATCATTTAAGCTGTGAATTAGAAATTCCTATGGCGGAAACAGCCAGGCACTTGGGAGTCTGTACTTCTGCTATTGCAAAGGCTATTCAAAACATAGATATTAATGAAAATAAGTGATAATATTCAACACCGTCCCCTATCTTATATGAGGTTGGATGACCTTATCGCTACTTTATCGCTACTTTAAAAAGAACAAACTTACCTTTTATAAAACCAGCTATAAAAGCAAATGGAGTCAAAATAAGGACAAGCGCATGGGTTTGTTTCACAGTAAATATCCAGAAGAGACCTACTGTTGCTAAAATTAATCCAACAAGGGACCACATCATGCCGGCAAGAAGAAAAAGATAGCGCTTGGGTATTGCAGGATTAAATTTTTCTTTGAACATAAGTTATCTTTTAAAATTAAAACATACTTGCTTTTAACAGTTATATCTTTGTAAAAATATTTTATTTTACTTAGTCTGTCAAGGTCAATATATAACATGTGATATATACTGGAGACTCATTAAAAATTTAGCAAACTAATTTTTGATACAGTGCAGTGGCGGTAAGATATAGAATGATAATAAAATCTAGGACTGAGTATTAAACAAATTATTAATACCAACACTTTTGACCGCTAACAATTGTTTCGTAAAATAGTATGAACGGTATTTTGTGACTGCCCTTTTAAAGATGTCTAACTTTTACCCATATTTTTTGATTAAGAATTAAAAATCTTTTTGGGAGGTGGAGCTTGTTTTATAAGCCTTTTCAGACTTGTTGGTAAAAGTCAGTTAAGATGTTGGAGTAAAAGTTAGTTTTTTTGAAAAGGTTTTTCTGGAAACTTAACTACTGTTCCGCTACCATGAGCTTCTGTCCAACCTAAGAAAAATGGAACAAAGAAAATAATCAGTAAAAAAAAATCATGAATTTCCGTCCGGTAAGAAACATCCACTACTGCATTTCCACCCCTCTTTCTGGCTTCCTTTTCCAATTTACGAAATACCTCTTGGCTTGAATTAAAGTCATCACCATACCACATATTCCATCTCCATACTTCCGCATGCACTAACCCTATCGACTGTGAGCCTTCTGGGATGTTATCTTTGCTTTTTAATACACCAAAAGTAGGAACTCTGTGTTGAAAACTGCATGCAAAAAGAAACATTGCCATCGACATTACCATGCAACCTACTCTCAGATATTTCCGATTTTGCTGTATATTTTTCATATTTATTTCTCGTATTTTATAGCCATACCACTAATATGGTATTCGATATATCCAAAAATAAAAGGTATAATAGGCATACGGGTAACTACATAGGACTTGACATTAACTATCGCATCTGCCCCAACAGTTCTAGCTTTTTCTGCCAAGTTGTTTTTGGCTTTTCCCAGATCAGCCATAGGAGAACCGTAGTAGAAAAACCCCCATGTCCATGCTTCCGTATGAATCAGTCCCAATGCTTTGTATGGTTTCTTCATATCACAAGTAAACATTTGTGCATCCCCTCCTTCAAAAGGAGCATAATGTACAAACGAACAGCTCGCAACCATTATTAATAGTAAGGCTAAGACTCCACCAATAATACACTTATTTTTTCTCATGATTTGTTTCCCTCCTACTTAAACTTTATTGCCATACCACTCACATGGTAATCGGTACTCCCTAGTATAAATGGTATTCCCGGTCCACGCCCAGATATAAACCCCATATACCCACCTAAAGTTCTATTATCTACATGTGCTTCCACGTTAATTATTGCATCAGCTCCCATATTACCAGCATCATCGTGTAATTTAGTATAAGCCTTATCCAATGAGGAAATAAATGGAATTAACCAGAACAAGGTAGTTGTCCACGTTTCAACATGTACCACCCCTATTTCTTCATAAGGGCGCTCTACCCTATCTAGAATAACAGGCTTATACCCTTCCCCTATATTGGCATAATGAGTAAAGGAACACCCGTACATCAAAATGAAAGATAATAACATCACCGATATCTTAAATAAATTCTTTCCCCTATTTTTCATCAAGACCACCTCGTTTAATTTGAGAATGCCAAAACCTAAACAGAGTTACATGTTTGAAAAAAGCAAACCACACTCGCATAATTAATGTCAAGTTATTTTTATGCATTTTTTAGTGTTGTGATTTAAAAGTTAGGTCTAGACCCTAAAAGTTATATATTTTAATATAGATAAATACTTAATTTGTTTTTACTACTATAAGGCTTTATATTATTTTTCCTTCTTTCCTGTTGACTAATTCATGGAGAAGTTTTACCTACTGAAAAGCTGGCTGGCAAAAAAACAGCCATTAATAGTTTTTATAAAATATCTGAATTATGCTTCAAAACGTTCCTTGGAGGAAAAAATGGAGAGATTGGATGATTTGTTTAAGCTGGCTTACGGATTTGCTGTATCAAAGATAATTTTTACCTCTGTTAAGTTTGGAATCTATAGCAAACTCTCAAAATGCGAGAAGACCGCTTCGGAGCTTGCAAAAGAGCTTTCACTTCCCGAGAGGTCTTTTTCAAGGCTTTTAAATTCCTGCACTGCTTTGGGGATTCTTAAAAAGAGGAGTGGCAGATATTCAAATTCTCCTGTGGCAGAGGAGTTTCTTGTAGAGGGGAAGCCTGAATATTTTGGATTTCATTTAATTGCCCTCAATGAGAGGCTTTATGGTCCATGGGGAAACCTTGAGGAGATTATCAGAAAAGATGAGTATCACCCCTCTGTTGACGGAAAATCAGATGATATAATCAAGGCAGTTGCAAGCACAAAGGAATTTGCGCGCAAGGCAATGATGTCCCAGCACAACTACAGCCAGCAACTGGCAAAGGATTTTGCAAATGAGGCTGACCTTTCAAAATGCAAGAGGATGCTGGATGTAGGAGGAGGAACAGGAATACAGGGCTGCTTACAGCAGTGAAAAAATAGGATTTCATTGTTGATTTGATTTAAAGCGCATCACCTTTATTGACAAATGCATTAAATCAGTTAGAAAGAAAAAAAATTTCTGCGCCCATAGCTCAAATGGATAGAGCGACAGACTACGGATCTGTAGGTTGAGGGTTCGATTCCTCCTGGGCGCGTTTAAAATTTTCAGATAGAATAAGAAAAGACAACGTCAGACTATGTAAAAAGTCGATTTTTCAAAAATGCGAGCCAATAAAATCAATAGGTTGTAAATAGTAAAAGTTCAAAAACCTGGGTTTTCACACAGTCTGACGTTCTCTTTTGCTTCTATAAATAAGAATAATATGTCAATTAGATTTTATGATGAGAAAATTTGTGTAATCTTTTTTAAACCTGAGTAATCACTTTATTATGTAACGCCAAAATGATAATGTCCTAATTCACCAAAGTAGAAATGTCCTAATTTACGGATGCTATAGT
>MGDH01000030.1 GCA_001790855.1 Candidatus Schekmanbacteria bacterium RIFCSPLOWO2_02_FULL_38_14
TCCGCATATCCCTTCGTTGCCAATACCCGCGTCAACGCACTGGTCAATGTCGTCTTACCGTGGTCTATATGCCCTATCGTCCCTATGTTTACATGTGGCTTCTTGCGCTCAAACTTAGCCTTACTCATAATACCACCCTCCTAATTAAATTTCAAAAACTCCTTAACCCTGAAACTTCTAAACTATTATCAGGCTACTTTCTCTACCCCCTGAACCTTGGTAATAATCTCCTCAGCTATTCCCTTTGGCACCTCATCATAATAGTAGAATTGCATTGTATATGTAGCCCTTCCCTGTGTCATAGACCTTATAACAGTAGCATATCCAAACATTTCTGCAAGCGGTACTGTAGCCTTAATAATCTGCGTACCGGGTCTGACTTCCATCCCCTTAATATGGCCTCTTCTGGAATTAATGTCTCCAATTATGTCTCCAACATATTCTTCAGGAACAACAACCTCAACACTCATTATAGGCTCAATTAGTCTTGGCTGGGAATTCTTAACAGCAGACTTAAACGCCATTGAAGCTGCAATTTTGAATGCCATTTCAGATGAGTCAACCTCATGGAAAGAACCGTCAAAGACTGTTACTGTGATATCAACTATAGGATAACCTGCAAGTACCCCGTTTTCTGTCGCTTCCTTAACACCCTTTTCAACAGCAGATATATATTCTCTTGGTATAGCTCCGCCAACTATATCATTTACAAATTGAAATCCCTTCCCATGCTCAGAAGGTTCTACTTTAAGCCATACGTGACCGTATTGCCCTCTGCCTCCTGACTGTCTTATAAACTTTCCTTCTGCCTCAAAGGAATTTTTAATTGTCTCTTTGTAAGCAACCTGCGGCTTTCCAACATTTGCGGCAACCTTAAATTCCCTGAGCATCCTGTCTACAAGTATTTCAAGATGAAGTTCTCCCATCCCGGATATTATTGTCTGGCTTGTCTCTGTGTCGAATGACACTTTAAATGACGGGTCTTCCTGTGCCAGCTTGGATAAAGCAGTTCCAAGCTTCTCCTCATCTGCCTTTGTTTTTGGTTCTATTGCAACTGAAATAACCGGCTCAGGAAATGTCATCGCTTCAAGAATTATAGGGTATTCATTTGTACAGAGTGTATCTCCGGTAAAAGTGCTTTTAAGCCCTACAGCAGCCGCAATATCTCCTGCATTAACTTCCTTTATCTCTTCCCTTTTGTTTGCATGCATTTTAAGCAACCGCCCGATTCTTTCCTTTACTCCCTTGGTCGAATTATAAATATAGGACCCTGAGTTAAGAACTCCTGAATAAACCCTGAAGAATGTCAGCTGACCAACAAAGGGGTCTGCCATTATTTTAAAGGCTAAGGCTGTAAAGGGTTTATTATCATCAGCCAGAATTAAAACTTTTTCTTTTTTATTGGAGTCAATGCCTTCTGTTGGAGGGATATCTATTGGTGATGGAAGAAAATCCACCACTGCATCCAAAAGCAACTGCACCCCTTTATTTTTGAATGCCGTACCGCAAATCACTGGTGTTATCTTGTTTTTTACAGTGCCTTCTCTTATTGTCTTTAACAGAACTTCCTCTTTAACATTCTCTCCGGATAAAAAACTATGCATAATTTCTTCATTTACATCGCATAAACTTTCTATCATTTTTTCTCTGTATTCCTTTGCACTATTTAACTCCTGCTCCGGAATTTCTCTTATAGTATACTTTGATCCCAGCGTATCTTCATCATAGCAGATTGCTTTCATTTTTATTAAATCAATAACTCCGTAGAAGTCTCCCTCCTTGCCCAGCGGAAGCTGAATCAATACCGGATTGGCGCCAAGTCTGGTCTTCATCATATTAATGCAGCGGAAAAGGTCTGCTCCAACTCTGTCCATCTTATTGACAAAGGCAATTCTCGGAACCTTGTATTTATCTGCCTGTCTCCACACAGTCTCTGACTGAGGCTCTACCCCGCCTACTGCGCAAAAAACTGCAACAGCCCCGTCAAGAACCCTCAGAGATCTCTCAACCTCAATTGTAAAATCCACATGGCCTGGTGTATCTATTATGTTAACCCTTAAGTCGCGCCAGAAGCATGTTGTCGCAGCAGAAGTAATGGTAATGCCTCTTTCCTGCTCCTGCTCCATCCAGTCCATTGTAGCTGTTCCGTCATGAACCTCGCCCATTTTATGGGATATGCCGGTATAATACAGTATCCTCTCAGTAGTGGTGGTTTTGCCAGCATCTATGTGTGCCATAATTCCAATATTTCTAGTCATATTAAGGGGTATAATTCTTGGCATTCCGGAAATCCTCTCATCACCATTTATAGTGGGCAAAGGCTTTGTTTGCTTCAGCCATCTTGTGGGTATCTATCTTCTTCTTAACAGCAGACCCTGTGTTGTTAGCTGCATCAATCAGTTCATCAGCAAGCTTATGCTGCATATCACCACCTTTTCTCTTCTTGGCAAAACCAATTATCCATCTTATAGCAAGAGATACCCTGCGGTCTGAAGGAACCTCTATAGGTATCTGGTATGTTGAACCACCGACTCTTCTTGATTTTACTTCAAGAGAGGGCCTAACATTTTCTATTGCCTTCTGAAACAGGTTTATGGGTTCTTTTAATTTGGTTTTCTCTTCCATTATATCAATTGCATCATAGAAAACCTTTTCAGCCAGTCTTTTCTTTCCATTTTTCATGATTCCGTTAATGAACCTCTGTATAAGCACAGAGTTGTATTTTAAGTCTGATGAAATTACTCTCTTTTTAAAAAGCTTTTTTCTTGGCATAATTTATTTTAATGTTACTTGGCTCTTTTAGCACCATACTTGGACCTGCTCTTCTTCCTGTCAGCAACCCCGACAGAATCAAGAGACCCACGTACAATGTGATAACGCACACCCGGTAAGTCCTTTACTCTTCCACCCCTTATCAATACTATGGAATGCTCCTGAAGATTGTGACCAATACCCGGAATATAGGATGTAATCTCAAACCCGTTTGTAAGCCTTACTCTTGCAACCTTTCTTAAAGCTGAGTTTGGTTTTTTCGGGGTCGTTGTATAAACCCTGACACACACACCTCTCTTTTGAGGAGAACGGTTTAACGCAGAAGAGGATGACTTCTCCTTGAGTGCCTTGCGTCCATTTCTAACTAATTGATTTATTGTTGGCATAAAAAATTAAACTAACCATTACCTTTCCAAGCATTGAAAAGGTCGGTCTTATTACCAACATGAAGTTTATTTGTCAAGAGGAAAATTTAAAAACCAAAAACTCTTTCTATTCTCTTTCGCTAAGATTGAGTTTCAGATTCTTATATTTTTTAAGTCCTGTTCCTGCAGGTATAAGCCTTCCCATAATTACATTCTCTTTCAGACCCTTCAGGTTATCTATTTTTCCGTTTATACTTGCTTCAGTCAGGATTCTCGTTGTTTCCTGGAATGATGCAGCTGCCATGAAACTTTCTGTTGTCAGAGATGCCTTGGTTATCCCAAGAAGTATTGGTTCCCAGTCAGCAGGCTTCTTTTTGCTCTTTGTCATCTTTGCATTTTCATCTATCACTTCAAACCTGTCAACGGGCTGCCCTATGATAAAGTCTGTATCTCCGGAATCCTTTATCTTCACTTTCTTCAGCATCTGTCTCACGATTATTTCTATGTGTTTATCATTTATGTTGACTCCCTGAAGCTTGTAAACTTCCTGAACTCCAGCGACCATATACTTCTGAAGCTCTTTTGGACCCAGGACTTTCAGGATATCGTGCGGGTTGGGCGAGCCGTCCATCAGAGGTTCACCAGCTTTTACAAATTCATCCTCCTGAACACTTATGTGTTTTCCTTTAGGAATCAGATATTCCTTTGGCTCTCCCTTGTCGGGTGAGATAACAATCTTGCGCATTCCCTTTATGAAACCTTCAAACCTTACTCTTCCGTCAATCTCGCTTATTATAGCCTGATCCTTTGGTTTTCTTGACTCAAGAAGCTCTTCAACCCTTGGAAGACCTACAGTTATATCTTTTGTCTTGGTCGTTTCTCTCGGGATTTTTACTATAACCTCTCCTGCTGAGATTGCATCTCCCTCATTAACTTCAAGACGAGCTCCTGTCGGAAGAATATATCTTGCACAGGTTTTATTGTTGTCATCTTTTATTGAAATTCGCGGCTGTTTCTTTTCCTCCTTATGCTCTACTATAACCTTCTTTGAATGTCCTGTAACTTTATCAACCTCTTCCTGCATTGTTACATTTTCAATGATGTCCCCGAACTTGACCTTCCCTGTTTTCTCGCAGATTATTACTTTGCTGTGAGGATCCCATTCAAACAGGAGTTGCCCTGCCTTTACCTCCTCTTTATCCTTAACCTTCATCTTTGCGCCATATTCAACTTGGTAATTCCTGAAACGTTTTTTCCCCTCCTCAACAATCAGCAAACTCTTTCTGCTGATAACAACAAGTTCTCTGTCTTTGGTCTTCAGGGTCTTTAGATTTTCAAATCTGACCTTTCCAGGGTTTTTTGAATGGCGCATGGAAAGAGTCGCGCCGCCGCTTGCAGTACCACCAATGTGGAATGTTCTCATTGTAAGCTGTGTTCCCGGCTCACCTATTGACTGGGCAGCAATTATCCCAACCGTATCTCCTATCTCTATCATCTTGCCGTTTGCAAGGTTTCTGCCATAGCATTTCACGCATACACCGGTTCTTGATTCACATGTTAAAACTGAGCGGATCTTGACCTTGTCTATTCCCAGATCTTCTATTTTCTCAACTATTTCTTCATCTATCTCATCGTTTGCTTTTACGATCACCTCTTCTGTCACAGGGTCTAGTATGTCATCAAGTGCATTCCTTCCCAAAATTCTTTCACCGAGAGGTTCAATTATCTCTCCTCCCTCCATCAATGCATCCAGCTCAATCCCATCAAGCGTTCCGCAGTCTTCTTTAAAAATAATTAAATCCTGGGCAACATCAACAAGCCTTCTTGTCAGGTAACCTGAGTTTGCTGTTTTAAGTGCTGTATCAGCAAGTCCCTTTCTGGCTCCGTGAGTTGAAATAAAGTATTCAAGCACTGAGAGCCCTTCCTTGAAATTTGACTCAATCGGGGTTTCAATTATCTCTCCTGAAGGCTTTGCCATCAAGCCCCTCATTCCTGCCAGCTGCTGCACCTGCTGGGAAGAACCCCTGGCACCGGAATCAATCATCATATATATTGGGTTGTAGTAACTCCCTTTTGTACACTCCACATTCGTAACTCTCTCATCATCTGTCTTGAGTTCACTTAAGAGCTCTTCTGAAAGTTTCTCTGTAGCATGAGCCCAGGTATCTATTACCTTATTATACCGCTCCCCTGCAGTTATTGCTCCCTCCCTGTGCTGTTTATCGATTTTGATTATATCGTTTCTTGCACCTTCAAGAAGCAATGGTTTTTTCTTTGGAACCTTGAGATCATCTACGCATATTGAAATTCCGGCTTTAGTCGCATATTTGAATCCGAGTTCCTTTAATTTATCAAGAAATTCCACAGTCTTTCTCGGTCCCACAATCCTGTAGCAATAACCCACAATCTCTGAGATGTTCTTTTTCTTCATCTCCTTGTCAACAAGCTCAAACGGTATTTCTTTTGGAACAATATCATATAAAATTGTCCTTCCGGCTGTTGTCTTTACCCTGTGTCCGTTTATCCTCACTTCTATCCTGGAATGAATATCAAGCTCATTCATATCACATGCTATTATTACCTCTGAAACACTTGAAAAACATTTTCCCTCGCCTTTTACCCCAGCTAGAGGTTTTGTCAGGTAATAGAGCCCGAGAACTATATCCTGGCTCGGAACAGCCAGAGGTCTTCCGTCG
Organism: Candidatus Schekmanbacteria bacterium RIFCSPLOWO2_02_FULL_38_14; assembly: GCA_001790855.1. NCBI lineage: Bacteria > Candidatus Schekmaniibacteriota > Candidatus Schekmanbacteria bacterium RIFCSPLOWO2_02_FULL_38_14. The sequence goes on from MGDH01000030.1 coordinate 5,834, forward strand.
GCAGGTGAAAGAATATTATTTATTGACATCATCAGCAGTCTTGCCTCAAGCTGGGCCTCGCTTGAAAGAGGCACGTGTACAGCCATCTGGTCACCGTCAAAATCCGCATTAAAAGCTGCGCAAACAAGGGGATGAACCCTTATGGCCTTCCCCTCAATTAGTATAGGGTCAAAAGCCTGTATTCCAAGTCTGTGAAGAGTTGGTGCGCGGTTCAGGAGCACTGGGTGGTCCTTTATGACCTCATCAAGAATATCCCATACCTCTGGTCTGAGTTTATCAACCATTTTTTTCGCGCCCTTGATGGTCGTCACAAACCCTTTTTTCTCAAGTTTGTGATAGATGAAAGGCTTGAAAAGCTCCAGAGCCATCATTTTAGGAATACCGCACTGATTAAGCTTCAGAGTTGGGCCAACAACAATAACTGACCTTCCTGAGTAATCCACCCTTTTACCCAAAAGGTTCTGCCTGAACCTTCCCTGTTTTCCCTTAAGCATATCACTGAGAGATTTCAATGGTCTCTGATTTGCTCCCTTCAAAGCCCTTCCGCGCCTTCCGTTGTCAAACAGTGCATCAACTGATTCCTGAAGCATTCTCTTTTCATTTCTGATAATAACATCAGGAGCTTCAAGCTCTCTCAGTCTTTTTAGCCTGTTATTCCTGTTAATAACCCTTCTGTAGAGGTCATTTAAATCTGATGTGGCAAACCTTCCCCCTTCAAGAGGAACAAGAGGTCTCAGCTCAGGAGGGATAACAGGTATAACACCCAAAATCATCCATTCAGGCTTATTAGCTGAACGCCTGAAAGCCTCAACTATGCGCAATCTCTTTGTTAAATTCTTTTTGCTCTGAACTGATTTTGATTTATTGATTTCCTTGCGAAGCGATTCTGAAAGGCTGTCAAGGTTAAGACTTTTTAGAAGGTACCTCAATGCCTCTGCTCCGATTCCTGCCTGGAATCCCTGTGGCGCTGAGTTGTACTGATTCCTGTATTCATCTGTTGTGAGATTGTGAGCTTTAAGATGCTCTTCAATTTTGTTGGCAGCCCCTTCCCATGCTGCGCCGCATATCTGGCATATCTCCTTGCCATCTTCTATACACCATTTTCCCTCTATGACTTTTGCATACTGGTCTTCTGTTAAAAGGTCGTTGTCCCTGTAAGGGTTATCAACTCCGTTTTTATTTTTTGGTTCTCCTTCTTCAATTACAACAAAGGCTTCAAAATAGAGAACCCTTTCAAGCACCTTTAGTGACATATTAAGCAGAGCACCGACTCTGCTGGGAAGCCCTTTTAAAAACCATACATGCGCAACCGGTGAAGCAAGCTCAATATGGCCCATCCTCTCACGTCTTACCTTTGACTGAATTACCTCAACACCGCATTTCTCGCAAGTTATACCTCTGTGCTTCATTCTCTTGTATTTACCGCAGTTACACTCCCAGTCCTTGATAGGACCAAAAATTTTAGCACAGAACAAACCATCCCTTTCAGGCTTAAATGTGCGGTAGTTTATTGTCTCAGGTTTGGTGACTTCCCCATACGACCACGATCTTATTCTTTCAGGCGAAGCCAGGGATATTTTTATTGCGTTAAATTTTATTGGGTCTTTTGCTTCGTTAAAATGAGAAATAAAATCATCCAAGATTTTTTCTCCTTATAATTTTAAATTTGCAATATTATCATAGGGACTCAAATTTTTGAGCCTCTACAGTCTAATCTCTCTGAACGAGTTCAACATCCAAAGCCAAGCTCTGCAGTTCCTTTAGCAGAACATTAAAGGATTCCGGGAGTCCAGGCTCAGGAGGATTCTCTCCTTTTACAATTGACTCATACATCGCTGTTCTTCCAGAGAGGTCATCAGATTTGACTGTAAGCATTTCCTGAAGGGTATAGGCAGCACCATAAGCCTCAAGTGCCCATACCTCCATTTCTCCAAGTCTCTGCCCTCCAAACTGAGATTTTCCTCCAAGGGGCTGCTGGGTAACAAGCGAATAGGGACCAATTGACCTTGCGTGGAGTTTATCATCAACAAGATGATGAAGTTTGCTTATATAAATATATCCCACTGTTACTTCCTGGTCAAAAGACTCACCTGTCTTGCCATCGAAAAGAACAATCTTCCCTGATTTTGGAAGGTTTGCTTCTTCCAAAAGTTTCTTTATATCATCTATTGATGCCCCGTCAAAAACGGGTGTTGACATGTATATCCCGTTTTTCAGCTCTTTCACCATATCCTTCAAATCTCCGGAACTCAATGAATCTATATGCTTTGATATTTTTGGATTGTTGTAAATATCCTTAATTTTGGCTCTGAGAGACGGATAATCTCTTACAAGGGCTTCTTTGACTCCGAGTGAGTTTGCCTGTGCTATGATATCTTTATTTACAACCTCACCCTTCTTACACAATACCAAGTCTGTTTTCCCTGCCTTGAGGTCTTCATCAAGTTCCCATCCTATGCACTCTTCAATATCTTTTTTAACTGAAGATATGCTTGTCCTGTCAATAAGTTCTTTAACCTTTTTCCCAAGCTCCATTGCTGCCCATCCAAGATGGGTTTCCAGAATCTGCCCGACATTCATTCTTGAAGGAACTCCCAGGGGATTTAGTATCATCTCTATTGGTGTGCCGTCAGGAAGAAAAGGCATATCCTCTTCCGGAACTATCTTTGATACAACACCCTTGTTGCCATGGCGTCCTGCAATCTTGTCTCCGACAGCAAGCTTTCTTTCTGTTGCAACATAAACCTTTACAAGCTTTATAACTCCCGGCGCCAGTTCATCTCCTTTTTGAAGCCTTGCAATTCTCTTACCCCTTATTGTCTCAAGTATGTGAATCTGGTCTTCTGCTTTATCAATAAGATTTTCAATTCTGTCCTGAAGCTCTGAATCCTTTATCTGGATTTTTCCGTATTCTTCAGGAGAAATGGCTTTTAACTTTGCAGCTGTTATCTTTGTGTTTTTAGGAAGAATAGATTTTCCTGTTTCATGGTGATAGTATTTCTCTTTTGTTACTGCATTGAGAAGTATACGGTATATTTTTTTATTTCTTTCCTCCATTATAATTCTTATTTCATCATCAAAATTCTTTTCTGCCTTTCCAATCTCCTCATCCTCAATGGTTTTGCTCCTCTCGTCTTTATCCACACCCTTTCTCGAAAAAACCTTTACATCTATAACAACACCCTCTGCGCCCGGAGGCATTTTAAGGGAGGTATCGCGAACATCTCTTGCCTTTTCCCCGAATATTGCCCTTAAGAGTTTCTCCTCAGGAGAAAGCTGGGACTCACCTTTTGGAGTTATTTTTCCCACCATTATATCTCCTGCCTTTATCTTTGCTCCAATATACACTATGCCGCTTTCATCCAGATTCTTTAAAGCCCCTTCTCCAATATTTGGTATATCTCTCGTAATCTCTTCCGGACCGAATTTTGTATCTCTTGCCTCCACATCATACCTTTCAATATGGAGTGATGTATAACTGTCATTCTTAACCAGTTTCTCGCTTACTACTATTGAATCCTCAAAGTTATAACCTTCCCATGGCATAAATGCCACAAGCACATTGCGGCCGAGGGCTAAATCGCCCTTATCAGTAGAGGGACCATCTGCAATGACCTGCCCCTTCACTATATTCTCACCCTTTTTTACAAGCGGCCTCTGGTTTATGCAGGTATTCTGGTTTGAACGCTGAAACTTTTTAAGGGTGTAAATATCTACATTTGTGCTTTCGCCAGCACCATCATCATTCTCTCCCCCAGCCATTATAACAATTCTTGCGGCGCTAACATTTTCTACTATTCCGCTTCTTCTTGCCACAACAACACATCCGCACTCTCGCGCCACAATTGATTCCATTCCTGTTCCTACAAGCGGAGCCTGCGGGCAGAGAAGCGGAACACTCTGGCGCTGCATGTTGGAACCCATCAGGGCGCGGTTTGCATCATCATGCTCCAAGAACGGAATAAGCGCAGTAGCAACGCTGACAAGCTGTTTTGGGGAAACGTCTATATAGTCAACTCTCTCAGGAGGAAGTATTACAAAATCGCCCCCTCTTCTTGCAGAAATTCTGTCAGACATAAGTTTCCCGCTTTTATCAACAGGTGCATTTGCCTGTGCAATATTAAACTTATCCTCCTTGTTTGCGGAAAGGAATTCAACCGCGCTGCTGACACGCCCGTTTACAACCCTGCGATAAGGGGTCTCAATAAAACCAAACTCGTTTACTCTCGCATAAGTACTGAGAGAAGCTATCAATCCGATGTTTGGTCCTTCTGGAGTTTCTATTGGACAGATTCTCCCGTAATGGCTTGGCTGCACATCCCTGACTTCAAACCCAGCCCTTTCACGCGTAAGGCCTCCGGGTCCAAGCGCCGACAACCTTCTTTTGTGCGTGAGTTCAGAGAGAGGATTTGTCTGATCCATAAACTGGGATAGCTGGCTTGACCCGAAAAATTCTTTTATTACTGCAGTAACAGGCTTTGAATTTATCAAATCAGTTGGCATTAAGGTTTCTGAATCCTGGATGTTCATTCTCATTCTTTCCTTAATTGCCCTCTCCAGCCTGACAAGCCCTATTCTGAACTGATTTTCCAGAAGCTCACCCACTGTTCTAACCCGCCTGTTTCCAAGATGGTCAATGTCATCAATCTCTCCAATTCCGTTTTTCAGCTTAATCAGACATCCTATGGTCTGGATTATATCCTCCTTGGTAAGAACTTTTAAATCCAGAGAATGTTCGAGAGCTAATTTTTCATTTAATTTTAATCTTCCAACCCTCGAAAGATCATATCGTTTTGGATCAAAAAGCAGGGCATTGAACAGGCTTGAAGCCGTTTCCTTTGTAGGAGGATCTCCCGGCCTGATTCTTCTGTAAATTTCCTCAAGTGCATTCTGTTGCGAGTTACACTTATCTATTTCAAGCGTCTTGCTTATGCAGAGGTCAAAATACTCCTCATCTCCGGCAAGAATGTCAACTTTTGTAATATTGGTCTGGAGTATTTTATCAATAAACTCATCAGTCAGTCTCTCACCGCACTCCCCAAGCACCTCTCCGGTTTTTGAATCTACCACATCAGATGCCAGAATCATTTCAGAAAGCTCATCCATGTTTACAGGAATATTCTCCACTCCGCTTGCCTTAAGGGACTGGAAAGCCTTTAGGGTAATTTTGCGGTTTTCCTTTAAAATCAGTTCCCCTGTTTTCGGGTCTTTCAAATCTACAGGAGCCTTTTGCCCTATGACTGTTTTCTGAAGTATTTTTGACAGAGTTTTTTCCTTATGGTTTAACTTGATTTTATCTGTTTTGTAGAACTGTCTGAGGATATCCTCTGTGCTGAAACCAAGTGCTTTCAGGAATACTGTTATTGGAATCTTTCTTCTTTTATCTATTTTCACATAGAGTATGTCTTTATAATCAAATTCAAAATCAAGCCACGAACCCCTGTATGGAATGACACGGCATGAATAGAGGAGTTTTCCGCTTGAGTGTCCCTTGCCTCGGTCATGGGTAAAAAATACTCCTGGTGACCTGTGCATTTGACTTACAATCACTCTCTCAGTACCGTTTATTATAAATGTTCCGTTACAGCCTACGCTTATTTTTTCATTTTCATCATCTATGACCTCTGTCATGAGAGGGAACTCTCCGAGATATACTTCCTGCTCCTTTATCTCCCTTATATTCTTCTCACCCTCCTCAGTATCTTCCCACATTATTAACTGAACCTTTACTTTCAGGGGAACTGCAAATGTCTTTCCCCTTTCCAGACATTCAGATACACTGTATTTAAGCTTTAAGCTGACCCGTGAATTGCACTCCTGACATCTCTTGTAGAAAACCCTTCCGCTGCATTCAGGGCATTTTGTACCTGAGAGTTCAGAAATCTTGGAATGACTGCACTTAGAGCAGACAATTGTATATCTCTCCTGCATACCTTTAAGTTTTCCGCATTTGCATTCCCACTGACCGAGCTCATAGCTTATAAACTCAAGAGAAATCTTTTCTGTATAGTCCTTTATTGGGAATATTTCTCTGAATACTGCCTGAAGTCCCACCTCTTCTCTGTTTTCTGGCAGCATATCCATCTGAAGGAAATCTTCAAAGGACCTTTGCTGAACCTCAATGAGTGAAGGAATTCCCATAACAATTGGGATTTTCCCAAAATCCTTCCTCAAAATACGATCATTAAACTCCAATTCTTCCATATCCTCTCCTAAAAAATAAGAGTAAAAAGTGCTATTTCAGCTCTATTGTGGCTCCAACAGCTTCAAGCTTTTTCTTCATCTCTTCTGCTTCTGCCTTTGCAATACCTTCTTTTACTGTTTTAGGAGCTCCGTCAACCAGGTCCTTGGCGTCCTTAAGGCCAAGCCCTGTAATTGCTCTCACCTCTTTTATTACCTGGATCTTGTTGCTTCCGGCACTTGTTAAGACCACTGTAAACTCTGTTTTCTCCTCCTTAGCCTCTGCAGGCTGGGCTGCAGACATCTGCATTCCAATCGGCATTGCCGAAGCAGCTGTTACCCCAAATTTTTCCTCAAGCTCTTTAACAAATTTTGAAAGCTCAAGAACTGTCATATTTTCTATAAACTTAACTACTTCTTCCTTTGTTGTTGCCGTTTCTTCCATTTTTATCTCCTTTTTGAAAAATTATCCTTATTTCTTTTTATCACTGATTGCTGAAATCACGTTTATAAAACCTCTTAAAACTCCGCCAAGCACATTGACCATACCGCTGGCTGGAGCATTAAACGAAGCCATCATCCTTGCAAGTAAAACTTCCCTGGGTGGAGTATTTGCGAGCTCTTTTATCTCAGAAATGCCAAGAGAACTCCCCTCAAAAACCCCCGCCTTGAGTTGAAGCTTTGGATTTACTTTGGAAAAATCCAGTAAAATCTTTGCAGATGCCACAGGGTCTGAAAAGCATAATGTTACAGCAGTTGGTCCTGAGAAATGTTCCTTAATCTGGCTGAAATCTGTCCCATCTGAAGCCATATCAGCCAGTGTGTTCTTTACAACTCTGAGCTCTGCTCCTGCCTTTCTGAGCTTTCTTCTGAGCTCAGTCACCTCCTTAACAGTAAGCCCTCGATAATCACTCAAAATACCTGCGCTTGCTGAATTAAAACGATCTTTCAGGTATTGAATTTTTTCTTTTTTAAGTTCTCTTTTCACTTTGCTACCTCCAGTCTCGTCACTTAACTATATTCATAACTTGCCCAGTATCTATTTTAACCCCGACTCCCATTGTAGAAGATACTGTTATCTTTTTTATATATTTCCCCTTGCTTGAAGCAGGCTTAAGCCTGATTACAGCGTTTATAAAAGCCCTGAAATTTTCCACCAGTTTAGCCACATCAAATGAGGCTTTCCCCACCGAACAGTGAACAATTCCTGCCTTTTCAACCTTAAATTCAATTTTGCCTGATTTTATTTCCTTTACAGTCCTTCCTATATCAAAGCTTATTGTTCCTGTTTTTGGATTTGGCATCAATCCTCTCGGACCAAGAATCTTGCCGAGTTTTCCTACAGAACTCATCATATCAGGAGTTGCCACAACCCTGTCAAAATCAAGCCATCCATCCTGAATTTTTTTAATGATATCCTCTCCGCCAATAAAATCAGCGCCTGCCTCTTTTGCCTCCCTCTCTTTCTCACCCTTTGCAATTGCTAAAACCCTGACCTTTTTCCCAATACCATTTGGAAGCACAACCGTCCCTCTTATCATCTGGTCTGCATGCTTCGGGTCAACTCCGAGATTTACTGCTATATCAATTGACTCATCAAACTTAGCCTTTGCAGAAGCCCTTGCCAACTCAAAAGCCTTTTCAATGTCATAAATCTTTTCCCTGTCTACTGTTTCCAGGATACTTTTGTATCTTTTACCCGCTCTTGCCATATTCAGCTTTTCCTCCTTAACTCAAATTTTGCTGTATTTATTCCTGAACCTGAATCCCCATGCTTCTGGCTGTACCTTCTACAGTCCTTATAGCTGCCTCAATATTAGTTGTATTAAGGTCAGGCAACTTCAGCTTGGCTATCTCTGCTATCTGAGCTTTTGTTACTTTTCCAACCTTTTGCTTAAGCTGATCTGAAGCACCCTTTGCTACGCCTGCAGCCTTTTTCAGAAGAATTGAAGCAGGTGGTGTTTTAACAATAAATGTAAAAGAACGGTCACTGAATACGGTTATCTCAACCGGCGTTATTATCCCTGGCTCCAAGGCTTGAGTTTTTGCATTGAAGGTTTTGCAAAACTCCATAATGTTCACCCCGTGCTGACCAAGTGCAGGTCCAACAGGAGGCGAAGGATTTGCCTGACCTGCAGGAATCTGTAATTTAATCTGAGTCAATACCTTTTTTTTAGCCATACATATCTCCTCAAGTTATTTTTTCCACCTGTAAAAACTCAAACTCAACAGGAGTTGATCTTCCAAAGATTGATACCATTACTTTTATCTTCTCCTTCTCCATATTTGCCTCTTCTACAACTCCTGAAAAACTTTCAAAAGGACCATCAACTACCCTGACTGCCTCACCTTTAGTAAATCTGTCTTTAAGCTTGGATTTGCTCGTTCCTGTAACAGACTGGTTTAAGATTTTATCTATCTCATCATTCCTTAACGGACTCGGGTTTTTTGAGCCTCCAAGAAACCCGGTAACCTTTGGTATGTTTTTAATGATATGCCATGTTTCATCATCCATCTCCATCTCTACAAGCACATATCCGGGAAAGAATTTTCTTGAAGTAGTAACTCTAACCCCTTTTCTTAAATTGGTCACATTTTCAGAAGGGACCAGCACTCTTGAAACCTTATCCAGAAGAGTCTGTTTCTTTATAAGCTCCTCAATAGCTAATTTGACCTTATTTTCATAACCTGAATAGGCATGTACCACATACCATTTTTTTGCCATTTTCTGTTACCTTTAAAAAATCAGTTTTTATAATTTACTTCACCGGATTTTCCGTAGCTGCTGCATTTACAGGTTCTTTTGCTTCAGAACCGTAATCCTTCTTAATACTGTGTCATTTGAACCAAATGAATCCTTTACATTCAGTTTAACTGTATAAACACCATGTTTTGAAAACTTATGCGTGGCACTTTTTATCTTTGCATATCCGCTGCTTGGATAATCCCATATACCATCATTATCAAAATCCCACCTCACCATAAGCAGCGAAACATCGTCTTCTTTATCATAGGAATTGGTTGCATTAAATGTAAAAGTTGTATTTATATCCCCTGAGGCAGGAGTTATTTCAAATGATGCTTTTGGAGCGGAATTAAGAATCCTTTTGACACTATTTGAAAGCACAATATCTACAATGCCAAGATAAAAAGCAACTACCAGTACAACAATAATCACAACTTTGGTAGAATCAGTTGTCTCTGGCCTGGTGGGCCAGCTTACTTTTTTTAATTCAACCTTTACTTCCTTGAAAAATTCCTTTAACTTTTTCCACATATCCAACCTACTTTAACCTGAAAGCCTTAATAAATATCCTGCAGGCTTCCATATATGTTTTTTTATTCAAACTGTCTAACAATCTTCACAGGCCAGGAGGGATTTGAACCCCCAACACCCGGATTTGGAGTCCGGTGCTCTATCCGTTAGAGCTACTGGCCTACTATAACCTGCTTCTTTACAAGAAAAGCAGACAGTAAACTCCAAATCTTAAGCTCCTGCAAACTATTTTGTCTCCTTGTGCAAGGTATGTTTTCTGCAAGAACTGCAGTACTTAGAAAATCCCAGCCTGTCAGGCGTGGTCCTCTTGTTCTTGGTAGTAGTATAATTCCTTTCTTTACATACCTCACATGCCATAGTAATTATTATTCTCTCAGCCATTAATTTTCCTTCTTAAGCAATTATTTCGCTTATTACTCCCGCGCCCACTGTTCTTCCTCCCTCTCTTATTGCAAACCTCAGTTCCTTCT
>MGDH01000031.1:0-20905 GCA_001790855.1 Candidatus Schekmanbacteria bacterium RIFCSPLOWO2_02_FULL_38_14
CGAGCTGCACGGCACGCTTATCCGGATCTGCTGTAGGCAGCCGTACGCCGTTCATCTGTGAATTAACGTACCGGTCTGGCAGCCCTCGGACCACCGCGTATTTGTCGTCCTGTACCGTAGCGCCCGCTATCAGATTCAACGCGCTTGCCGCATCACTAACCCCCGCTTGACTTAACCATTCAGAACTGATCGAGTCCAAAAGCGCCGGGCTTTCGACACGAAGCTGCAGCAAGCCGGCTTCTGTCCCGCCGACCTGTAGGTCCTGGACAACAAACTCCTCCATCTCCGTGAACTCGCCGGACAGCGAAGCCTCCACTTCCGTCATCTTTCCCGGTGAAACCACCACATTGGCTTGCACCTGCCGGGTGTAGCCATCTTTCGAAAAAACAAGCGTGTAGCTTCTTGGCGGCACTTGACCGAAAACAAATTGGCCCTCATCCGTGGTGGTTGTTTTACCGCCCGTTTCAGCAATAGAAACCTGTGCGGCGGCAAGAGGTACGCCAAAATCCTTGTCATACACAATACCGCGAATAGAGCCTGCTTGCTGAGCCAGAGCCATCTTTGTAAAGAAAAGCATCATAACTAGAAATATACAGCTATACCACTTACGGTTATAGCCATTTACGGCTATAGCCATATGCAATAACACCGATTGTTAAAAGCACAAATATGATCATTATTGAACGCATCCCAACCCTTCTGAAAGTCAGCACACCACCCTTCTGTTGAAACCAGCAGAAGAACTGCAAGGGTGTAGAGAATAGTCAGCAGATTTTTCATATTTACCACGGGCCTCCCAATCCCTTGTTAATCTGGCGAATTCTGGTCCATAGTTCAGCGTCAGGCTCTACCCCGTGCAAGGCCATTGAGAGGCAGGTGGCGGACAAATCTTCGGCTCGCGGTCTGGAATTGGGATTTTCAACGCCTTCTTCAACGGCCCATTTATAAACCGCCAGTGCGGCCGATGTGTCGCCCATCGACTGATACGCCTCAGCAAGGGGGCGAAGCGCTCCGGCCCGGTAGATGTTCACAATCTTATCCCCTTGCGAATCAAAGAGGGCAAGGAGGGCATCCGCTTCGGTCCGCGCCTTTTGCCTATCGCTTGCCCGGAAGCGCAGTTCGACTAACTTTGATATCATAGGGATGCGGTGTTCCGGACGCCATTGGGCGCCATCCGTAAATAGCTGTGCTTCGTTAACCAGCTCAAGCGCCTTGGCTTTATCCTCATGATCCAGCGCAAACCCGGCCAGCTCCGTCAGCAGTTCAATCCGCTTAAAAATCGGTAATTTGCCCCAGGAAGTTTTCATTTTCTCTTCCACCAGCGAACGCCGCTCTGCATCGTCATAAAAACGGTTAAAGAGATTGGTGCACGCCTCCAGCGCATTCATTTGCTCGTCAAAATCATCTTCCCCGGCAATCATTGCCTTCACCTCGGCTACCTTGCCCGATTCAGAATCTATTACACCCGTTTCAAACTGATCGGCCTGCCGGGTCTGTCCCAGCAAGGTGTACGTATTGGCAATTTTCACTCTGATTTGGTCTCTGCGCCAGCCTTCGGCAGACTCGGAAATCTGAACGGCAAGATCTAAGTATTGCTGCACTTCGCCAGCGTAGCCGCGCCTGGCACAATAAAAAGCGAGGTCGGCATAACCTGCGCCACGGCGCCAGTTACCAATATTTTTAATAAGACTAAGCGCCCGCAGCGGTTGATCAAGTTCAAGAGATGCCGCAACGACCTTCTCCTGCAACAGCGACCGGTCTTTGATGTGCGGGTTAATCGGAATCGCCGAGGCCGTTTCAAAAGCGAGGTCGAGCAATTCGTTCTGATAAGCCGCAAGCGGCTTATCCGTTAGGAAGCCAACCACGCCAAACTTGTTTTGTGCAACATCATCTATTCTGTACTGCTTGCCGCAACCGGCAGTGAACAAAAACAGCATGAAACCAGCCAACAAGAGGAAAAATCTTAATTTTACTATCAGTTTATTCATTTTTTTATATTCACAATGTCCTAATTACTTTTGAACCTTCACAGGTACTTTTGTTTTTAATGTGCCTGCCTTGAAAGTAACATTTGCTTTACCTTTTTTCCCCTTGGCTGTAATCGTAAATGTGGCTTCACCATTTTCATCAGTATTAGCATTCTTTGGTGAAATCTTTATAGGACCCTGAATTATTGCCTTTACTTTTTGACCCTCAACTGGACAACCACCATTATCTGTCACTGTCACAGTTACATCACCGGCAGCCTTCCTCTTTAGTGCCAAACTGTCTGGATCCACAGCTATCAATTTAGCCTCGCCATCACAAGGAGTTCCAGTTACAGTGAATACCGCCGTGATGTTTTTGTCTGCATCCATCGTCACCTGTCCGTCTGAGGTATCCCCGCTCCATCCCTCGAAGGTTGAACCGGCGTCAGGTGTTGCTGTGAGAGTTACGGCCGTGCCTTCGTTATAAACCTCATTACAATCCTCGCCGCAGTTTATTCCAGCAGAGTCGCTGGTAACCGTGCCGCTGCCTGCACCTGTCTTGGTTACTGTAAGGGTATATGTTCCTGCGATCATGCCGTAGGCATCAGCAGCCGTCCACCCTTTCACCCAGTTTTCACTGGCGCTGAAAGCGCCGCGATACGGAGCCGGTGTGAGAAACCCGTCGGAAATAGCCGCATCGGCACTGGTAAGTGCCGCATTGGCAGGACGTGGGTCTATTTTTACAACAGGAAGGACACCCTTACCTTCTGTAGAAGTAAACAACGGGCCGCGGGTAATGCTCACAATCGGAGCGTCTGCCGAAGCAGAGCCGGGAATGACCACATTATTCTTGGCCGGATTACTGGCGCCACCAACAGTTACGCCAACCGCATCCGATTCGGTGTAGGCGGACGCGTGAAGGTTACTGAAGAACACACTGTCCGTGATTTCTGCGAGTTTGCCGGAAGTCTGAACCGTGTAGAGCGCATCAGCGTGGTTGAAGTCCCCAATCGAGCACCCGATGCAAGGATTAACATTCGAAGTAACCGTGTAATCTGTCGTCCACGTATCCGCAAACGACAGCGTGCCGTTGTAGCCGTAGCCCTGGCCGCCGTCGCCGTCGCTGTTGTCATTTTTAATAAGTCTTTCACCCAGATCCATAAAGATGCAGTTGCGATACTGAAGACGGGCGTTGTCACGCCAGGCCATTCCCTGATCCCCGTCAATCGGATTGCCAATGACGGTGGCATTATAGATCACGGACGTGGTCACTGGCTGCGCGTCAGAATCTTCCGCGCCGTCGGCTTCGAAAACGTTGTCACCCACACCGGAACCCTGTTTGGCATCGGCGCTGTAGCCCTGAACGAGAAAAATGAACTGGGCTTTGCCGCGCCAGCCTTCATCAAGGTCGAAGCTGTCGTCACCGACGTTCCAGATGCTAATATATTTCAGGTTAACCGTGCCGCCCCAGATTTCAATACCATCATCCACATTGTTCATGATCTCAACATGATCGATATCGGTTTCGCGACCGACAGCACCCAACGACAGACCGTTGAGCTCGTTGGCGAGACCGATCACTTTACCGCCGTAACGCAGCGACAGATAGCTGATCGAACCGCTGTCGTCATTGTCATCGTTACCTCCGTACAGCGCGTAATTAGCATCAGTCAAACCTTCCATTTGCTTCTCATTTAAACCCGAAGGATCCTTTGTGTTGTCACCCACCGGAAGGCCCCCGTAATGAGAAGCGGAAATTAATCCTTCACCCATAATCGTCAGATTGCCCCACTCATTGGCACCCGCATGCCACTTCCCGGTTTTAGGGTCCCCGCCGCTGGGGTGGCCAGCGTCGGCTTTCCAGGTCGCCACATCATCAGTGGAGGTCATAATTACCGGGTTGTCTTTGGTGCCGTTCACAAAGATTTTAGCGCCGCGTGCCACAGCCAAACTACCGCCGGTACCGGTAGTACTCGCGATAACCGTACCTGCCTCGATGGTCAAAGTCGCGCCTGACAGAACGTATATCTGCTTCTCCAGCCTGTACACATTGTCCGCAGTCCACGTCGTGGAAGCGGTAATATTTTTCTCTACCTTCACCGTGGCCGCACCGGCAGTGCCGGCCATGAAAAGGGCCATCATGACCCCTAATACTGTTTTTCTCATGATTTTCATCTTTAATATCCTCCTTCATTAAGTTATTGTTACTTACTACTTCTTATATAGAACTTTACAGGTTGACCATGAATCATCCTATCTTGTCGAAGGGAACCCTGTTTCTACGGTTCCTTAAGCAGCCAGACGAATTTGTCTCTCTCTACCTTTACATTCCCCTTTCACCCTTGCCTGACTTGCCTGGTAAAAAGGACAGTTCTTGTGGTTTTCCTCCACACAGTATCCATCATAACGAAACTCTAACGGATAAAGTGGTTCAGAAAAGATGGAATAGCACTCAGGAAACCCGAAGTCTTCATTCAAGAATTCACATTTCATTAAATCACCTCCTTTCGCAAATTTTTTAAGTTTAACTGGAGGTAATTTAGTAAGGCTTTATTACAGATGAATTATGGAGAGGTTAAATCCGTGTTAAATTTTTAAGCTTGTTTATTTAAACTTATACAGAAAGGTTTTGATGAGTTTGAACATGAATTCATGATTAGGATGGGTAAATCTTTCTCCTTTTTTATTTTTTCCCCACAACAAAAAGGAATAACAAGAAAGGATGATTAGCAGAAGAAGAATTAATATAAGCATCTTGGAAAGCATCATAACTATTTTATTTCTTCCTTTGCTGGAGAATGTTTTATGGCTAAAAGTCTTACAAGGGCTAAACAAAGAATTACCAATACAAGAGCAGTTATTTTTAAATAGTCTACATCCTTAAACCAGAAAATCATTACTTCTGTAAGCATTACAACTAACACGGTATCAACAATGTAGCTGACCCTAACTCGTCCTTCAGAGAAATATATCAGAGTAGTTCTCAAAACCTCTACAATTGCTAAAAGGGTAAGAACATTAATAACAATAGTTCTTGAAGCTAATTGTATGTTATTTTCAAAGAATAATTTTAAATCCAAAAAACTCCAGATAGTTCCAGCTAAAAAGGCAAGAAGTATGCTTACAATAAGGGCGCTTAAGATTACTCTGGTGACTTTTTCAAAAACATTTATTACTTCGAAATTGAAAAATCTTTTTCTTGTTAATTCCATTAATAATTCCATTAATTATGTTCCTTTTTATTAGATTTGAATCAAAGTAAAACTCTCCACTGGTAACTTACTACTAAAAAGTCTAAGCTGCCTTAAGGTCAGCAGTCAGAGCTAATCCTAAGTTTCTTATGAAGAAAGGACATACTCTGTAAGCTGCATGAATACAGAACTCTTCATAATGAAATTCTGAAAGACAGTAAGGCTCCTTCTTTGTGGACATGCTACTACATTCTGGAAGACCAAAACCCTCTTTTAAATGTGGACATTTCATTTTTAAATCACCTCCTTCCTTAAATTTTTTAAGTTTAACTGGAGGTAATTTAATATGGCTTTATTACAGGCAAATTATGGGAATGTTAAATGGATGTTAAATTTTTGCAGGTCCCTCGCTCGTCATTGCGAAGGGCTTTAGCCCTGAAGCAATCTGACCCAAAGGGTCATTACGAGAGCCGATTTATCGGCTCGTGGTAATCTCGTCTGGATTGCTTCGCTTCGCTCGCAATGACATTACTCCGCAATCTCAGTTTTATGTAAATCAATTGCTTAGAGATTGCCACGTCGCTGTCGCTCCTCGCAATGACGCTCGTTATCCCATTTTTTAACAGACCTGAAGGTCTGTTTCTACAAACTGGATTCCCGCTTTCGCGGGAATGACATTCTGATAGGAAGATTTTGAAATTTTTAGGATTTAGAATTTTTTAAACTCTTGGCAGGGTAAAAATAAACCTGCTTCCCTTATTGAGTTCACTCTCCACCCATATTTTTCCGCCGTGTGCCTCAACGATGTGCTTAACAATGGAAAGACCAAGCCCTGTTCCGCCAAGTTCCCTTGAACGGGCTTTGTCAACACGGTAGAAACGCTCAAATATCCTGTCTGTTTCGTTGGAAGGGATTCCTATTCCATCGTCTTTGACTGAAATCTCTATGAAATTACCGGAAGGCTTTGCATTGACTGAAACCTTCCCGCTTTCAGGAGTGTACTTTATTGCATTGTCAATAAGGTTATTGAAAACAAGCTCAATCTTGTTTCTGTCAACAAAAACATTCTCCGCGCCATTCTGAATGCTAACATCAACAGAGAGTTTCTTTTTTCCCATTTCCTCTCTGAAAGCAGAAATGCATCCATCAACAATCTGCTTCAATGTAACCTGAAATTTTGTAATTTGATAATCTCTTGATTCAATCTTTGCCAGCTCAAGAAGATCTGATATCAGCTTGTTCATTTTTTCAGCATTAAATTTTATTGTTTCAAGAAAATTTGCAAGAGTAACACTGTCATCTTTTGCCCCGTCAATCAGAGCCTCCGCATAACCTTTGATAGAAGTAAGAGGAGTTCTCAGCTCATGGGATACATTGGCTACGAAATCCTGCCTTACTCTTTCAAGCTTTTTTATTCCTGTTATGTCATGGAACACAAGCACAGCACCTGATAGTGAATCCTCTCCTGCTCCAAAATATGCTGACTGAACCCGAAGAATTGTCTCTTTTGAAAGGAGAGCTGTGATTTCAGCAATTCTGCCTCTTTTCTCTTTAATTGAAGATTTTATGATATCTGAAATCTCGTGGTTTCTGATTATTTCAGAATAGGACTTGCCTGTGCCTTCAGATTTTTCAATTCCCAGAATTCTTTCAAGCGCAGAATTTATGAGAATAATTTTTCCTGTCTGGTCAACAGCCATAACACCTTCAACCATGCTCGCAAGAACAGTTGAAAGCTGAGCCTTTCCCCTGCCCTCTTCTTTTATTTTAAGCTCAAGCTTTCCTGCCATCTCATTAAAAAAATCTCCTAAGTCCCCCATCTCATCCTTTGTATGGATTTTTGTCCTGTAACTTAAATCCCCTTCAGAAAATTTCTTTGAGGCTTTCATTATCTGGTCAACAGGATTTGTAATGGTTTTGGAAAAAATGAAACTTAAGGCAAGTGCAAAAAGAAATGAGCCAATAAGCGTAAAAACAATTATCCTCTGAAGATTCATAATCTGATTGTTCAGTTCAATGAATGGAAGAGCAATCCTTGCAAAACCTGTTATTTCATTTACATTCTTTATTGATGCTGCAACATAGAGCATCTCTATCTTAATAGTTTCGCTGTAACGGATACTTGAACCAACTCCTGTGTTAAGCGCATCTCTTATCTCAGGACGGTTAAGATGGTTTTCCATCTTTAAGATATCATTACCGCTCTCGTAAGAATCTCCCAGAACAACACCATTCCTGTCAATAATGGTAATTCTTGAATTGGTCTTTGCTCCAAGAGAATCAACAAGCGCATCAATCTCATTTCTCCCTTGAGTTACTAACAATTTTTCTGAAAATATCTCAGCAAGCAGATGTGCTTCTGTCTCCATTGATTTCCTGACCTGATCAGTTCCGTATTTCTTTGATGAAAGAATTATGAATGTTCCGGTTATTGAAAAAGAGACAATAAGAATAGCAAAATAAGTAAGAAAGAGTTTCCAGCGGATTTTAATTTTTATACCCATTAAAGTTTCACAGATTTTCTTTGAATTTGTAGCCAAGCTGTTTGACTGTAACTATGTGGTCTGAAATGCCAGGTAGCTTTTCCCTCAATCTCCTTATATGGACATCAATAGTTCTTGTTGTGCCGTAATAGTCATACCCCCATACGTCATTTAAAAGCTTGTCCCTTGTAAGCACTCTCTCCTTGTTTCTCAGAAGTTCTTCAAGCAGCCAGAATTCTTTTGAAGTAAGCTTAACCTGATTTTTATCAAGGAGTACCTCATGGCTTTCGAGATTCAAAGTAAGGTTTTTAAATTTATAGACCTTCTGCTTCTCTCCTCCTCTCTCAATTCTCCGTAGCAATGCCTTTACTCTTGCCACAAGCTCTTTAGGGCTGAATGGTTTTGTTATGTAATCATCAGCCCCAAGTTCAAGCCCGATAATCCTGTCAGATTCATCACCTTTTGCAGTAAGCATTATTATGGGGACGTTAGATACTTTGCTGTCACTCCTTATTCTCTTGCAAACTTCAATCCCGTCAATTTTTGGAAGCATGAGGTCAAGGATTACCACATCAGGATTCTGTTTCTTCACAAGCTCAAGCCCCTTTTCGCCATCAAAGGCTGATAGAGTCTCAAAATTATCCTTTTCAAGATAATGCTTCACAAGTTCTGCAATGTCTTTCTCGTCTTCTATTATGAGTATTTTCTTTGGCATTGATTTTTGAACTTGAGAACTCCCTGTGGTCTTGCCACAGGCTAAATTCCTTATATTTAAAAAAATACTACTAATCTAACCTTATTTTCAATGGAAAACTGATATCATTAAAAGAAATGCTCCTGCTGTTCTTTTTATTCAACTCTAAACTTGAACAGCTTCACTCCAACTAAAAGCATTATAATTCCGTAGAGGTACAAACCTCCAAGAAAGGGAAGAACATCTCCTATTTCTTTGCCCCGTATCATCAAATCAAAAAAACAGTCCATTGCCCACGCTGGCATTACAAGGTGTGAAAGTTTCTGCATCCATTTCGGTTCAATGAACAGGGGCCACCAGCACCCTCCCATTGCAGACATTATAAGAATTGTCAGAGTTCCCAAAGACCTTGCCTGCTCCCTTGATTGTGAAAGGGATGCAACAAGGACTCCTATGCTTGAAGCTGAAAATGCAACGCCAAGTATTGTAAGAAAAAGCCCTGAAAGGGAATTCCCAAGAGAGATATCAAATGCAAAATATCCGAAGGCAAAAAGAACCAGCATCTGAACCATTCCTATAACTGTTCTTGCAAGGAGTTTTCCGCCTAAGATTGAGGATTTGGATACAGGAGCTACCAAAAGTCGCTGAAAGGTGTGGTCCTCGTCTCTTTCTCTGAATATTGCCTCGGAAAACCCTACAAGCATTCCAAACATTATGAACATTATGCTGAATCCCGGCACATTCTGGTCAAAAGAACTGATATTGCCTTTAATTCCTGTAAGGTTTTCTTCCTTTATCTCAACCTGACTTAATCCAAGCTGAGGCGGAAGACTTTTGATTAAAAGCTTTATGGCAGAAGCATTTACAAAGGATTTTATTGTCATAACCTCCATCCCCTTTGCAGGGTCCGTGAGAATCCTCACTGTAAAAGGCTTGCGGTCCAAATAGCTTGTTGTAAATCCCTTTGGAATTATGATTGCGCCTGCTGCCTTGTTTTCATCCCTTACAAGCTGATAAGCCTTCTCGTACTCAACCTCTTTCAAATCAAGGGATTTATTTTCTTTCAGAACTTCTATCAAGGATTTTGAGAGGGAATCTTTGTCAAGGTCAACAAGAGGAAGAAAAATTTTTACAAAATCTCCGCTCTTTCCATAAATCCCGCCAAGAGCAAAGCCTATAACAGTAATAACTGCAATTGGAACTGCTACCATCATCAAAAGCGCAGGTCTGTCGCGGAAGAGGAGTTTAAATTCATTAAGGGAAATGAACAGAAGTTTTTTCAAACTCAATCTCTCAATTCCTTTCCTGTCAGTTTCAGAAAAAGAGCTTCAAGGTCAGTAACATCCGTACCCGAAAGCAGTTCATCCAGCGAACCCTGTGCTATGAGATTCCCTTCATCTATTATTGCAATCCTGTCGCAGAGCCTTTCAGCCTCCTCCATGTAGTGTGTGGTATAAAGAACTGTAACACCTTCATATTTTAAAAGCTCAACATTTTTAAAAATATGCTCCCTTGTCTGAGGGTCAACCCCGACTGTCGGTTCATCAAGAAAAAGGTATTTTGGGGCATTGATAATGCCGCAGGCAAGGTTAAGTCTTCTCTTCATTCCGCCTGAATAGTTTTTGACTATGTCATCCTTGCGCTCCTTGAGTCCAACAAAATCAAGAACCCCTTCGATTCTGCTTTTCAGCTCCCTGCCATTAACTCCGTACATTCTTCCAAAAAATTTTAGATTCTCCTCTCCGGTTAAAGAAGAATAAAGTGATATCTCCTGCGGTACGACACCAATTATTTTTTTTACCTCTTCCTTGCTTGCAATAACACTTCTGCCTTCAATAAAACCATCACCTGAGGTTGGTCTGATATAACCGGAAAGAATGGATATGAGAGTGGTTTTTCCTGCGCCGTTTGGACCCAAGAGCCCAAAAATCTCACCCTTGCCTATTGCAAGGTTTATCCCTTTAAGGGCTTCAATTTCACCGTATTTCTTTACGAGGTCTTTTGTTTCAATCATAATTTTTAGTGAATAGTAAGTTGTCAGCAGTCAGCTTTCAGCTATCAGTATTCAGAGGCAGAGCAAGGCTCTGCGGCTACATTTCTGAACTCATAACTGACAGGCGAGACCTGCCTACTGTCAGGCAGGCGCCTGTCCTACTATTCACTGACGACTATTCACTATAAAAAACCTTCCAATCATTTCTGCAAGAGCTTTCTCATATCCCCTGAAAAAGTGGTCCTGATTTTTGATGATGGCAATCTTTTTGGGAGGCATTACCGTCTTTGAAAAAGAATCTATTTCATCACTGCCTGCAGCAAAATCCTTTTCCCCCCAGACAAAAAGTTTTTTTAAAGGTAAGGCTGCAAGCCCTTGGAAATCATACCTGCCGAGGGGCAGGGATATGCCAGCCAAGGCTTTTATTTCTGTTTTTAAAGCAAGCTCCTCAAGGACTCTTGCCCCGAAAGAATACCCCGCCATAAATATTTTTTCCGCCTCTACAATTTTTCTTGCATTTTCAAGGACAGAAAAACTGTCCTTGAAAATCTCACTGTAATCATTGCTGCTGTCAAGCCTTTCCCAGTAATCATAAAGAGTTACTTCAGGCTCTAGCTTCTCGCTTTCCCCAACCCCCCTGTAATTGAATCTGAATACAAAAAAATTCTCCTTTGCAAGATACTCTGCAATCCCGCAAAGCACATTGTTCATCATATCACCGCCAAGCTTTGGATGGGGAGAAAAAAGGATTAGCAGGTTCTCGCTGCTTCCTTTTTCATTATAGTCAAGAATCCCTTCAAGGGTTAAACCAGAGGATGAAAATTTTATCTTTTCAGAAAACATCTAATTGTCTTTCTTATTCGCTTCTACATTTCTTAAAACATCATTTTTCATCCCCACCATATCAAACTTTATAACCATCTTGTCCTTAACCCTCAAAAAAAGAAATGAAGTTGGTTTTACCTTGAAATCTTTTAAAGAAATCTCTTTTTGTCCAATAATATGAATTCTTCCGTCAACCGTCATCACATCAACCGGAATTCCAACCTCTTTTTTTGTTCCGTGAATTTCCAAATCCCCGGTTATTTCAAGCCTTGCTTTTGATTTGTCCTTAGAAACGTAAGATGGCTTTGCGCTTTTGAGAAAAAAAGTTATAAAAAAATACTTTCCTTCCTCCATATCTCCCATCATGTACTCATCTCTTTTCTGGTGGTTTGTTGTCATGGATTTTACCTTGATTTTCAAAGAACCCTTTCCTGTCTCTGCAATATGCTCTATATCTCCCTCTGCAAAACCATCAAATTCCTTTGCAATTCCGTCAAAATCGTGGAGTGTTGATTGCATAAAAAATGTAATCCTGCTCTGTTCAGGAATAAAATCAAAACGCTGTATCTCGCAATACGTATATGGAATAGCAGGATAAAATAAAAAGAACAAAATAAGAAAATATTTTATTTTTCTCATCAGTAAAGCCCTTCCCTTAAAACCTGTTTAAGCTCTGATAAAGGCGCAGGGTCTTTAACTCCGTCAAGATAAAAGCCAAGTTGCTTCCATTCCTTCAGAGCCTCTACCCTTTTACCCTCGTCCCGTTCAATCAGATTTGGAATGAAAAAGGATTTATCAAGGCGATGAAACATCACCTGTCCTCTTTCACCGATTTCAGCATCCATAGCTATCCGTTTATTATCATTACAATTTGCTTTTTTTTCAATAATTTTTATAACAAGCCTTGGACCCGGCGGATAATAGCTTATTGTGTGGTCTTTTGAAGGAGAAAGTTCAAGTGTAAGACCAAAAAGAGTGTTGCCATAACCCGGTATAATGACAGAATATGGATAAAGTTTTTTTATTTTTTGATAATCCTCTGCTGTTAAAACCATACCGCCAAGGTGAATCCCTTTTATTTTCTCTCTTTTAAAAAAAGAAAGCCTTTCCCCGACTTCAATTGCAATAACAGGAGTTGTGAAAAGCACACCAATCTCCTGAACACTGAAAATCCTCTCAGCCTGCTCCAGAACATGCTCCTTGTATCTCTCAAAGCCTGAAGAACCCTTTTCCATTTTCTTTATCCATCTCGGGTCAAAATCAACACTGAAAGGTTCCATTGATGAAAAAGAGCGCGCCATAGCCTGAGCTGATTTGAATATTATGTGCGGTCCTGAGGGACCAATAAAAGCCCAGTTCAATTCAACAGGAAACCTTCTCTTCCCTGCAACAAACCTGAAAAACTCCACAAAGGCATGCTGAAATTCAGCCTCAAGGTAGGCAGTAGTTTTGATTTTTCCTGTTGTTCCGCCTGTTTCACAGATTACAAGATTTTTTTTCTTTTTAAGAAAAGTTTTTGGCAGGAATTCTTCAATTGGAAGGTTGACCAGATCCTCCTCTTTCATTGGACCAAGGAGTTTCAGGTCACCTATGGATCTGATTTCATCCAGTACAGAAATCCCCAGTTCTTTTTCTTTTTTTAACCAGTATGGTGTTCCTGATTTTTTGTCAAAGTGAACTTTAAGAATCTCTCTTAACCACTCATCCTGATTTTTCCTAAACCAAGGTGCTTTTAGCATATTAAGTCACTTGTTTATAGTGAACAGTAGGACAGGCGCCTGCCTGACAGTAGGCAGGTCTCGCCTGTCAGTTCGGAGTTCAGAGTAGTGAGTAGCCGCAGAGCCTTGCTCTGCCTCTGAATACTGATAGCTGAAAGCTGACTGCTGACAGCTTGCTATTCACTAAATACTATTCACTCTCTTAAAACTCAAAACTCTTAAAAAATTCATCAAACACAGGAGCAAGGGAAAGTGCCTTCCCTATATTCCCCTCTATCTCAACCCTTCTTTGAAAAAATGCCTCCTGAGGTTTTATTTTTCTCTCAATCAGCTCTTCAAGGCTTTTTGAAGTCAGTACGAATTTGAAGTCTGTCTGAAAACCATTCTCCTGTGATATCTTCTTTAATACGCCATTCTCTATCAGCAAAAAAACATTCTTGTTCAAATCAGAAAGTTTAATTGAAAACCGGCTGTTTAAGGTTTTGAGGTTAGGAATGATGCTCCCCCCAACTCTTTTTTCAAGGCTTTTGAAGAAAATTGAATAAACAGGTTCCTTGCAAGGCTCTTTTTTCTCACCAAAATCCACACCAACAGCGTAATCTATTACCCTGAGATAATATTCCTTGTCAAGCTCAGGGAAAGAAAGTCCGGATGATGCAAGAATCCCTGAAGTCTGCGAAGATTCAAATTCAGGTTCTCTTTCAAAATAAGGTCCATAGATTTTTATTGAATCATTTATTATCCTCTCAAACCTGTTTGGTTTTCCTGATTCATAGTCATCCTTTGAAACAAGAGTTATCCCTTTTACTCCTATGCCGGGATGGAGTTCACTGTTAAGCCATGAAAATGCAGGAGGAGACGGATTGGTAAGATGGAAGGTATTTATTCCTTGGCATTCCCTTTCAGCAATTACGCATATTGCCTTCCCTACAAAATCAACAGGCACAATGTTCTTTTTCGCATCAGGGTTTACTGCTATCCTGAATGGAAGGACAAGATAATTATTTTCCTCTCTTATCCCCAGTTTCTCAAGTTCTGAATCTTTTCTCCTGATTCTTTCCTCAAGTTTTTTTCTTACAGAATAAAGTACTTTGAAATATATATACAAGGCATTAAAATTTGTTGTCCTTCCGGACGCATAATCACCCATTATTATTCCCGGCCTGAAAAAATTTCCGGGAATTTTCTCTTTCTCAAGAAATTTTCTTGCAATAACCTCTGATTCATATTTTGTCTTTTCATAAATATTATTAAAGCCCTGCCCTACATCCAGATCCTTTTCACAGAACCTGCCTTTAAAGTCTCCTGCAACATATGCCGTGCTTACAAAATGGAATACTTTTGCTTTTATCCCTGATGCAAAATCCAAGATGTTTTTCGTGCCTTCTACATTTGCGCTTTCAAGAAGCTCTGAAGCTGCGGGACTGAAACTGGTGCAGGCTGCGCAGTGAAGCACCTCAATCTCCTTTCCTTTAAATAATTTTAAATCTTTCTCTTCAAGACCAAGCCCTTTAAACTCAACATCTCCTTCAAGGACTTTTAATCTTTCTTCTAAGAACTTATCAGGGTTTCCCATCCCCCAGAAACGAAGCGCCTCAAAAACCCTCTCGCTGCTTTTTACGCCATCCCTTGTCCTTGCAAGGAGATAAAGGGTGTGTCCTCTTTTGAGAAGTTCTGTCGCGACATAACTTCCTAAAAGTCCTGTAGCTCCTGTCAGAAAAATATTTTTACCCATAATTTTTTCTACTCGTTTAGATAGCAGATTTTTGCGCTTTCCATCCAAGCCGTTACCTGCTTCCTGTAATGCTCCTCTGATAAATCCTCTCTGATAATTCTGTCAAGGATTCTCTCCATGTTCTCAATATACTGGTTGAGAAGTTTTTTATCATATTTTAAAACCTCTCCTGCTTTTTTGTGACAGAAATCGCACTCCTCACACCCTTTCTCGCAAGGGAATCCTTTTTCAAAAAACTCCATAAATCCATTCAAATCTTTCTCATCAAGATATACCTCCAGCGCTTCAAGCTTCTCTATAGATGACTTTTTTCTGAAAGCAAGGTGATGGGGCCAGCCAAGAAGCGGTAAAAGGTTCCCGTCATATTTCCCTTTCAGATATGCCTCTCCGAGAGCAAGAAGTTCTTCCCTCTTTGAACCCCTTCCTGCAAGTTTTATCCAGTCAATCCCCGCATCATCAAGATATTTTATATCCCTTGGCGCAAACCACGGAGATGCCAAGAATTCACCGGGGTTTTTTAGTTTTTCAAGAGTGCACCTCAAGAGACTGTATTGGTTATATATCATTTCTTCCTTCTTATCTCCCCTCTGGCTTCCGTGCCCTGTATTGTTGTAATGATAATACTCAAGGTGGCAGGAAATTATGCAGGTATGATTTGCAATGACTTCAATCTCTCCTTTTAAAGAGTTTCTCATCCTTTTAAGCAAAGAAAGATTTCTGTTAACATCAGGGTCAATTACTATCCTTTGTACTCCCATCTCCTCAAATCTTCTTGCAGCCCTTATATCAGAAATATAACAGAGAGATGATGCAACAATTTCAATGTGCGGATGCCGTTCTC
Source organism: Candidatus Schekmanbacteria bacterium RIFCSPLOWO2_02_FULL_38_14 (assembly GCA_001790855.1). Taxonomy (NCBI): domain Bacteria; phylum Candidatus Schekmaniibacteriota; species Candidatus Schekmanbacteria bacterium RIFCSPLOWO2_02_FULL_38_14. Next base: position 15,448 of record MGDH01000031.1, read on the forward strand.
TGATAATTTCAATAAGAAGCGGTATAGTAACAACTATAGAATCAATTCCAATTTCTGCAATACCATCAAGAAAATCAAGAATCTCCTTCCTCCCTTTTGCAGAGTATTCAATGTTGCCAAGGCATGGAGCATTTGCAAGGTAGCTGAATTTTATTCCGAATGAATGGGCTTTTTTTATGTGGTCTTTGAACTGCTTTTTTGTAGGCGCAGGCAGATACTTTGAAGGTCTTGCAGAACCAAGAATTGAAGTCTGGAATGAACCGTATACTTCCCTTATCTCTCTTTTAGTGTCTGAATATTTTGTATTTAACTTATCAAGTTCCTCAAGATAGGAACTCTCAAAAGTTGTTGGAAGCGTTATTTTAATTCTCAAACTCCTGTTTTGTCTTTAATAAATTCTATTCTGTAATCATTTTATTAAGAGCCTTTAGCAGGGTATCAACATCAACTCCGTCAGCCCTTGCTGTTTTTTCAATGCTATTACCGCCACCACAGCAGGCATCAACTTTGAGCTCATTAAAGATTCTTACTGTTTTTGGATACTTCTTTATTACATCATTTATTACCATATCCTTTGAGATAAGTGGTTCTGCTTCCATTTTACTTCTCCTTATAAATAGTTTGTATTCCTTTTTTTCAAATCAAATCATTTTAAACCTTACCAAAATTTCCATGCTTTTGCCACCAATTTATCAAGCATCTGTGCAATTATTTCTAAGAATTAATTGCCGCATTTATTTCTTCAACCATTTTATTCACATCTGCATTGTGCATAGCAGCCCCAAATGTAAGAGATTCCATATTGATTCCGGGACAGGTAAAACATCCATTCCCAAAATATTTCTGAATAACCTCCTTTGCCTTGGGATAATTTTTAATAATATCCCCAATAAGGCTTTCCTTGTTTACTGTTCCAGCCATTGTTATTCCCTCCTATTTCATAAATTTTCGTTATCAGTCATAAGTTATAGGTTATTAGTTCTGTTATCTATATAGTCATTTCTTGAAAATCCCTCTATGATTTAAATCATAATAAAGTAAAATTCCAAAAGCCTATAGCCATTCTGCATATAAATTAACCCTTTTATCATAACCCTTGCACAAAGTTTATGCACCTGCGGATTCTATATAATTTTTTATTTTTTTAAAAGTTAAAAATAAAAACCTTTTTATTCAAAGAGTTAAACTGAATAAAAACATTTAGTGAATTTTTGGCATAACTATTGCTTTAAGTAAAACTAAGTTTTACTCAGGATGAAACTTTTATGAAAAAGATTTTAGTCATTACATTAATATTCAGTCTGGTTCTCTTTTTACCATTCCGCTCAGGCGCTCAGGACCAGCCTGAGAAAAGTCCTGTTACACAGGAACAGTTCTCAAAGCTTGCATCAATAGCTGCAATAATGTGGTGGGCAATATGTTTTGCCCTGATATTTTTTATGCAGTCAGGGTTCCTCCTTCTTGAAGCTGGCTCTGTAAGGGCAAAGAATGCTGCAAATGTTGCCACAAAGGTAATGGTTCACATTGGCATAGCAGTAATAACTTTTTACTCTATTGGGTTTGCGATTAAATCTTTTGGCTGGCCATGGTGTTTTATCCTTAAATGGAAAGGAAAGATCCTTTCAGACAGCACTATATGGGTTGGCACCCTTGCAGAAGTTCCGGGAGACTATATCACAGGATTTTCCGGGTGGCTCAATAATGCATACTCCTACATGCCCTGGTCATTCAATCCTGCTCCTGATGTTTATATATGGGCTTTCTTTGGCTCCCTTCTTTTTTGCATAACATCAATGGCAATTCCGGGGACTGTTTTTTCAGAAAGATTTTCTTTTAAAGGCTATATCCTTTTTGCTTTTATTTATAGTGGAATAATTTACCCTGTTTTTGGCTGGCTTATCTGGGGAGGACTTGCAGGTAGCCCGATTCTTGACCCCAATTCATCTCTGCTCAGATTAGTGGACAGGTTTTTCACTCCTTCAGTTGAATCAGAGCTTGGGAAAAAGCTTCTTGGATACGGAATGTCTGCTGATGGAAGTAGTAAGCATTTTTATGCCCCTTACACAGACTATGCAGGTTCAACAGGTGTCCATTCCCTTGGAGGTCTGATAGGGCTTATGGGCGCATTATACATTGGTCCAAGAATAGGTAAGTTTAAAAAAGATGGCGGAGCGGTTGCAATCCCTTCCCACAATGTTCCAATGGCTGTTTTTGGCGCACTCCTTTTAGCTTTTTGCTGGTTCGGGTTTAATGGCGGCTCTGTGATAGCAAACTATTTTAATAATAGCCTCTATGGAAAAGGTGCAGGCTCGCGCGGGCTTTACCTCGCTGATTACATCTACAGTGACCTATGGTGGGTAATAGTTGTAACAGTGATGGCTGGTGGTGGCGGGATTCTTGGTTCTCTTCTTTCTTCGCTAAAACTTTCAGGCAAAGCTGATCCTCTTATTATTGCCAATGGGCTTCTCGGAGCGCTTGTCGGAGTTTGTAGCGGAGTTGGATTTGTCCACCCGTTTTTTGGGTTTATCATTGGGTTTGTATGCGGCTTCCAGTTCCCTTACAGTCTTCGTTTTGTTGAAAGAACTCTCAGAATAGATGATGCTATTGGCACAATCCCCTGCCATGCTGTTTCAGGTATAATTGGAAGTATTATGGCAGGAATATGGGGGCAAGGATTCTGGTGGGGAATCATCCCTATCAGATGGGTCCATCCCGGAGGGGAAATGATAGGAGGTTCCTTTATCCCGACATTTCCAATTCAGCTAATTGGAGTCTTAATCCTATTTTTGTGGGCACTACCAGCGGGATATTTGACTTTTCTTTTAATAGATAAAGTTACAGGCTGCAGGGTTTCTGCTGAAACTGAAGAAATGGGACTTGATATATCTGAACACGGTCTTGAGGCTTATCCAAGATCTCCTGAGGGGAGCTCTGTGAGTTTTTAAAATTTTTAACTGATCTACGACTACAACATTATTCAGTTATGAAAAAAATTGAAGCGATTATAAAACCCTTTAAACTTGATGATGTAAGGGAAAAACTTGCAAGTCTTGGCGTACAGGGAATGACTGTAACTGAAGTAAAGGGATTTGGGAGGCAGAAAGGGCACGCAGAACTCTACAGAGGAGCAGAATATGTGGTTGATTTTCTCCCAAAGATAAAGATTGAAGTTGTGGTAAAAGACAATATGCTTGATGAAGTTATAGAGGCAATTCTTGAAACTGCCAGGACAGGAAAGATAGGTGATGGCAAGGTCTTTGTAGTTGATGTTGAAGAAACAGTGAGGATAAGAACAGGCGAAAGAGGAGAAGAAGCAGTCTGATTAAATAAAAACCCTCCATTCCGTATTTCAATTTTACATTGGTATCTCTGGCTCAATCACAACCCTGCTGATATTTGCTTCATTGAAGCCTTTTGGAGGGAATTCATTTTTAAAGAAAATAGTATTCCCCTTTCTGACCAGAGGGACCGGCATTGCAGGGTTTTGTAATAGAAAGGTATATCTCTGGCATTCCTTTCTGCATGGATATATACCAACCTGCTCAAGTTTTTCAGGTATATCGCAGGAGTTTGCGAGGCAGAATCTTGTGGTTGAGACATAGGCAAAGGGAAGATAGAGAGAAACCGTGATTCCATTGGACAGGAAATTGAAATTTATATCCTGCAAAACATTGTCAAATTCAACCCTTTCAATCCTGTTTTCTTTAAGAAACCCTACAAACTCCGGAACATCAAGATTTACGCTCTGGTAATACTCAACAGTATCTTTTGGAAGATGATTTATTACTGCCATCAGCCTTGGTCCCCGTTTCATCTTATTAAGCATTCTTCCCATTACAGGCACTAATTCTTTATACTCTCTCCTCAAAAGCCTTAACACTCCCCAGTCATTGAACACGACTTCAATCTTTTTTTCTCCAAGCTCAAGTTCAGACACTCTTTTAAGAAGAGGGATAAGCCTTTTGATGCCTTTATTTGTGACAAACGGAGTAACCAGAGTAAAATCTGCATTCCTTTTGATGACAAAATCAATAGCAGCATCCAGTTTATCAGTGCATGGAATAAGCTCTTCGCAAAACTCATTCCCGAAATAGAGGCGTGTAAAGGTATTATCAAAATATTTAAGATTATCTGTTTTTGATATAAAAACTGCAAATTCCATATCAGTATTTTACATTTCATTAAATATCCTGCACTAAGTTACTCATCGCACATATTTAGAGGCAGAGCAAGGCTCTGCAGCTACCTTTAACCCTTGACCCTGACTTCCTTGACCATGGAGAACTCACTACTCTGAACTCATAACTGACAGGCGAGACGCCTGTCCTACTGGTCACGAACCACGAGTAACGAGTCACGGTTCATTATTCACTTCTTCTTCAAATCCAACATCCGGATAATAACACATATGGTAGCGGCACGGACGCTTATAGGTTCTGTTATAGAGTTCCTTCATTTTCACTTTGAGCTCATTCCTTTTTGCACCGCTATTTTCAATCATCTCTTTCACGCTCTTTAAAAAGCCTATGTCCATAATCTTTTTTTCAGTCGGATTTCCCCTGCCGACAATCTTGATGCTGTCAAGTCCGATTTCTCCAAAATCAATCACAGCACACACACCGCAGGGAGAATCATCAATGTGACACTTACTCCATATATGCTGTCTTTTTATGGCTGTCTCCTGTTTAAGAACATCATCAGCCTCCATTGAACTGTTCCCGCCGGGCAGTACTGAAACCTGATATGGCAGCATACAGGCATTTCTGAAAAGCAGTTTATTTGAAGAACCCCCAAGCCCGTGCTGAAAGGTGCAGAAGCCATCAACATTCACACATCTGGAATTCAGAATAAATGCCTCAAGTTCAATATCAGGAGATTTTTTTCTCAGCTCCCTTATCTCTTCAGTTGTCAGATGCCTTGGAAGAATCACCCTTGATGCTCCAAAGTCTTTGTAAAATTCTATTGTCTCTGAATTAAATGCTGTACCCCCTGTGCTTATATGGATTTTTATTCCAAAATCATTTTTTCTCATAAAAAGAAGAAGGGCTAAATCTGCAACAATAAGAGCATCAGCACCAGAAGCAACTACCTTCCTGATAAATTCTGTGATTAATGGATATTGCTTCTCTGTATAGTAGTGTTCGTTTAATGTGAGATAGACCGGAACATTTCTCTCATGAGCAATATTGACAACCTCTCTTAACTCTTCAAAGCTTTTGAGGTGTGAGCCTTTTGGTCTTCTGTCAATTGATGCAGGGAAATATTTTTCATTCCATTCCTCTGGAATCAACCCGCAATAAAACTCATCAGCCCCTGCCTCTATAAGTTTTTCTGCTTCACCCGGGGCATCAATTGGTGAAAGAATTTTAATATTATTTAAGCGCATAATTTTTTCTTATTAAATTAGATTCCTCTTTTGTCAAGTCTTAAAAAACTCAGCATGACAGCCGAGACCTGC
>MGDH01000031.1:20936-25242 GCA_001790855.1 Candidatus Schekmanbacteria bacterium RIFCSPLOWO2_02_FULL_38_14
TTACTTTTTGCTGGCAATAAGCGTAAAGAGCATCGCAAACCTGGGTGCTCTTCAAACGTCCCCTAATCCCTTTCTGAAAATAATAGGCTAATCTATTGACAACAAATAATATTTTTATTTAGATATCTAAAATTAGAAAAATATATTAATAAGAAATGTCCAGAAATTGGACAGTTTAAAAATATAGAAAAACTCCTTTTTCATTAGATAATCAAGAGAATCAATGAGTAAAAAAAATGAGCTTTTCCAAAAACCGTGAGCTCTTATTAACCCTTCTTAAAGAAGACCCTTTCTCTCCTTTAGAGGAAAGGATTAAGGCTTTTTTAGATAATGGAGAAATAGACTGGAAGGGCTTGCTTGAAGATGCTACCTATCATGGAATAGCCCCTCTAATCTATTTTAACTTAAAAGAGGCAAATCTCAAATCCATCCCCGATTATTTCTTAGAAAACCTTAAGGCAGTTTATTACGCAAACGTCCGCAGGAATACGCGGTATTTTGCTGAGCTTGAAAGGGTTTTAAAACTCCTCAGGGAAACAGGAGTAGAACCTATTGTGCTTAAAGGTGGCGCAATGGCAGAAGGAGTATATAAAAATATTGCTCTTAGGCCTTTTGAGGATATAGACCTTCTGGTAAAAAAGTTTGACCTTCCGGCTACAAAGGCTGTTTTTAAAAGTTGCGGATATGCAGCTCAGGAAAAAATATTCCCGTCAAAGGCACATAAAGAGTTTAAAGACGAGATAAACAAGTCTTTTGAAAAATTTGAGACCGAGCTTCATTTCATTAAAGGAGAAAAGGAATATTTTTTTGATATCCATTGGAATCTTTTAATAATCTGTGATTCAAAAATCAAAGAAGCAATTCAGCTTGATATAGAAAAGATATGGAAGAGGAAAAAAACTTACTCCTTCGGCACAGCTTCAGCCTATCTCATGTCTCCTGAGGATCTCCTAATCTATGTTTGTTTGCATCTGAGGGAACGCCATTTTGAAAAGGCAAGGTCAAGGCTTATCTGGTGGTATGATATTTATAAAATAGTAAAAACCTATGAGAATGAATTTGACTGGAACTATTTTCTGGCTTCTGTAAAAGAATATGAGGCTTGTGAGTCTATCTACCCATTGATTTTGACATTAAAAGAATGGTTTAATCCTCCTCTCCCACAGAATCTATTAAAAGAGGCGCAAAGTTATCTCCAGATATTTCCTCTTGAAAAGATTCTTCCAAAGTCATCAGAACAGCTAAAATTTTTTGAAAAGCCTCAGGAAAAGGATTATCTTTTAGAAGTGCTGAATGTAAAGGGGCTAAGAAAAAAGGTAAAACTCCTTCTTGGCGAAATATTCCCTCAAAAAGAATACATGATTTTAAAATATCAGATAAAAAACCGGAGGCTTCTTCCCTTTTATTATCTTCTGAGGCTTAAAAATGCCATTGTTAAGGGATTCAAAGCAGCAGGACAGATGCTAAGGTCATAAGGCTTTCAGCTTTAAAAGCTCAAATCCCAAATAACAAATTCCAAATAAATTCCAATTGCATTTTGAATTTTCCTTGAACCCTCAAACCCTTCTACTTAATAGTGTATCAGGCTTCCGTCCCTTTTTGCTTTTCTCACAGCAAGCATAAAAAGGTAGATGCTGAGAGGAAGCATTATTAGAGCAAATGCAACCAGAACTCCAACCTGAAATGTTAACTGCGACAGGGAATAGCCCTTGAGAAGTGCAAGCCTTACTCCCTCCATTGCGTAGGTAATTGGAAGAAAATATGAAAACCTGCCAATCCAGTCAGGAAGCATTTTAACCGGATAATAAACACCTCCCAAAGCCCAGGAAAGTGTTGTAAATACCCACATAAAAGGGTCACCCTTTTTCATAACCATTATAAAACTTGCGGACATAATTCCAAGGCTTGAAAAAATAATAATTGTTAAGAACAAAATTAAAATTGCGGCTGGAACCCCGTGCCCGCTCATTTCAACCCCAAAAAGTAAAAACCCAAGGACAAGATAAAATACCACCCGCAGTGATGTAAGGAGGAAACTGTAGAGAGATGAACAGACTATTATTACAGGAATTTCTGTCTGCGTAACAAGAAGGGCTTCAAGCGTGCCTGACATCTGAGCGCCTGAGATTGCAGATGAAAAACTTGAAAGCGAGACTGAGAGATAGCTTGAGAAAGCAATACCTATGAGAACAAAAGGAAAGTAATTGCCGCCATAGGGAGCAAGATAGGCAGATGCCGTATTCCCTATGAGTTTTGAAATAAAATAAAACAAAATGGTTGAAAAGAAAATCCCTGCAAACTGCGTAATGAAGCTGAACTTGTAGCTTGCCTGTTCTATTAAATCCTTCTTAAGAAATGCAAAGGGCTTGCTTAAAATCAAATTTTTTCTCCTTTTTCTGTTACCTGCGAAAATATCTCTTCAAGACTTGGAATTACAGGGAAAAAAGAAAGAAGTTTTATATCAAGAAGAGAAAGCTCTTTTATAATTTCTGATATCTCCTCTCCCTCTCCATCAACTTCTATCTCACAGGCATTCTCATCCTGTGAAGATGAAGCAGGAATTTTTATATCTGTAATGGATTTTATGTTTTTAAGCTTTTCCACAACCCGCTCTTCAATTTTCTCAAATTTTATTATGAACTTTTTCTTTCCTATGAGGAGCCTTCTGATTTCTGAAAGGGAACCGCAAGCCTTTATCACTCCCTTGTCAATAATTGCAATCCTGTCACAAAGGCTTTCAGCTTCAACAAGGTTATGCGTTGCAAAAAACACTGTTTTCCCCTGCTTCTCAACGATGTCTTTTTTTATAAAATTTCTCAAATGCCTTGCAGTGGAAGGGTCAAGGCTTTTTGTCGGTTCATCAAGAAATAAGATCTGCGGGTCTGTAAGCATTCCCCGCGCAATGCCGAGTTTCTGCTTCATCCCGGTTGAATAATCCTTGAAATATTTGTCAGCATCATTTTTAAGTTCTGTAATTTCAAGAAGCTCTTCTATCCTTTTCTTTGCCTCAATCCCATTAAGGTTATTCAGGGATGCAAAGAACTCAAGGTTCTGCCTTCCTGTCAGACGCCAGAAACTGCTTCTTTCCTCGCTTACCACATATCCTATCGATTTTCTTACAAGCCTCTCGTTTTCCTTAACATCATATCCTGCGACAAGTGCCTTTCCTGAAGTAGGGAGTATGAGAGTTGCGAGGATTTTTATCAACGTTGTCTTCCCTGCTCCGTTAGGTCCTAAAAGCCCGAAAAACTCCCCCCCCTCTATCTTAAGATTTACTCCTTTAAGCGCAGGCACAATATTTTTTTTAAAAGGTGAGATAAAATAATCCTTGTATTTTTTTAACGGCTGGTAATTTTTAACAAGGTCAATTACTTCTACTGCATATTTCATATTATTTTATTTCTGCTCAGAGCATTGGAGTCTGAGCCTGCCAATTCTATTTTGACATTATACAAGACAGGCAGGAAATTATAAAGGAAAATATCTCCATGACCCCTGCTATGCTATTTTTGCTTGACATGATTTTTTTTATATGATTTTAGAATTTGTACATTTAACAGGGAAAGTTTATGCCTTCTAATATCCCTAAAAGCAAACAGAGACAGGAGAACAAGCAAAAAGACCATAAGATTTAACTTGAAGTTAAATTTTTATAGTTTAAAGCTATTCAAAACAATTTACACATGGAGGGGTTTTTATGAAAAAGATATCTTTTCTGTTTCTGGTTTTCTCAATTATTTGCGGATTTAATTTTCCTGCTTCAGCATCAAATCCTTTGGGGTCTTTTGGCGAGGCATTCAATGATATTAAGGTTTCAGAAAATTATGCCTATGTGGCAGGTGGATATGGCTTAAAGATTTATGACATATCAACTCCATCCTCTCCCGTGCTTGTTGGTTCTTATACAACAGATGATTCTGCCAATGGGGTTTATGTCTCGGACAACACTGCATATATATCTACTGAGTGGTCAGGTCTGTTAATAATAGATGTCAGTAATCCTTCAGAACCTACGCTCATTGGTTCATACAATACAGATGGTGCAGCAATTGATGTTTATGTCTCAGGTACAAAAGCCTATGTTGCTGACGGATTAGCAGGCCTCTTGATAATTGATATCAGTAACCTGTCTTCTCCGACTCTTCTTGGCAAATATGATACAGATGGTTTTGCCGTGAGCTTTTGTCAATAAGAGTGTAAATTCATTTAAGCGGCTTTCCTTTCAAGACACACTTTTTTGTTTTCAATTATACCATTGACGAATCGTTCACCTGCATAAACACTCTCCAATAACCAGTATCCTTTA
>MGDH01000032.1:0-20699 GCA_001790855.1 Candidatus Schekmanbacteria bacterium RIFCSPLOWO2_02_FULL_38_14
AAGATGAAAGAGGATAAAGGAACAAACAATCCATTGAATCTTTATACACTTCTAATCCTTTCTGTTGCAACAAGCATAGATGCCCTTGCTGTAGGATTGAGCCTGGCATTTCTAAAAGTCTACATTGTAACACCTGCAGCAATAATTGGTGCTGTTACATTTTTACTTTCCTTTATTGGAGTTTTTGTTGGCAATAGGGTAGGCCATTTCTTTGAGAATAAAATTGAGATACTCGGGGGTCTTATTCTGATTGCTATTGGAGTAAAAATACTGGCTGAGCATTTGTTCTGATATGGTTGAAAAAGATACTATCTGAATGGCAGTTAAGGCTGGATCTCTAAATTTTTACTCTTTATTTCCTCCTCAAAGGCTTTTACATTAAGCCCTTTTACCCTGTAGGCTTTTGCCATATTGTTGTGTGGGGTAGGGTCGTACTTATCAAGTTTTGTAGATGCTTCAAACTCTGCAATAGCCTCATCAATCATTCCCCTGCTAAAATAGGCAACACCCAAGTCATTGTGGGTAATTGAATCATTGGGCATAATTTTCAGTGCCTTCTTGTATTCAGCAATGGCAGTATCATTATCACCTCTTTTGTAATAAATATTCCCGATGTTCTTGTAAGCAAAGGAGTATCTTTTTGGGTTAAGTTCTATGGCTCTTCTGTAATATATTACAGCTTCATCAAAGCTGTTTTTCTGTGTGTCAAGGATGTAGGCAAGATTAAAATTTGCAATAACATTATCAGGAGTAATTTCAATACCTTTTTTGTACTCTTTTACTGCCTCATCATACTTTTTAGCTTGAACAGCTTTTGCAGCATTCCTGAAATGTTCAGCAGCTTTATTCTCTTTTGATTTGATGCAGGCAAAAGAAAAGATAAAAGAGAATAGAAGCAAAGAGATTATTATCAGATAAATCTTTTTCATTTTTTTATCCTAACCTCAAAATAACTCAAATGATTTCTTAATGCAAGAGGGAAAGGGTTAAAATTCTTGACATGAAGATTTTTATCTGTTAACAAAAACGTAAAAAAGGCATTAAGCCTTGTATTTAAAAAGAGAATTTAGGAGCAGATTCAGATGTTTCGCATGATGTGTAAGTCAAAAATCCACCGGGCTACTATTACTGAGGCAAATCTTCATTATGTTGGAAGCATAACTATTGATGAAGAACTTATGGAACTTGCTGATATTCTGCCAAATGAGCAGGTTCATGTTCTTGATGTCAATAATGGCAACAGATTTGAAACCTATGTGTTCAAAGGTGAAAGAAACTCAGGCGTGATATGCATAAACGGTGCAGCAGCAAGGCTTGTGCACAAAGGCGATTTGCTGATAATAATTTCCTATGGCTATTTTACTGATGAAGAGGCGAAAAAATTAAAGCCAAAGATAATACAGGTGGATGGAAAAAACCACCCTGCGGAATCTGCAGAATAAAGAGTCTTTAGAATGAAAATTATCCGGGGGTTTCCTGAAAAGGAAGAGAGGCTTAAAACCCCAATTATAGCTTTAGGAAATTTTGACGGTGTACACCTTGGTCATCAGGAGATATTAAAAAGAGTAGTTGAGAAAGCTAGAAGGAAAGGTGGTACAGGAATTGTCGTTACCTTTGAACCACATCCGCTAAAAATCCTCTCTCCTGGGAAATGTCCTCCTTTGATAATTTCTTTTAGAGAAAAAGCAGAACTGTTAGAACAGGCTGGGATTGACATTCTCGCCTGCCTTCACTTTGACAGGGAATTTGCAGGGTTAAATCCTTCTGAATTTGTTGATAAAATTATAGTTGAAGGAATTGGGGCAAAAGAAGTTTTTGTCGGCTATGATTTTGCATTTGGAAAGGGACGCGAAGGAGATACCAATACCTTAAAAAAGTTAGGGAAAAAATTTGGGTTTGATGTTAATGTTGTTGAACCGATTAGAGTTGCGAACAAAACAGTCAGCAGTACCTTGATAAGGAATCTGATAAGAGAAGGGAATGTGAGAGAGGCATCAATTTATCTTGGAAGGTATTATTCAGTAAGGGGAAGAATTATTGGCGGGGATAAGAGAGGTAGAAAATTAGGTTTTCCCACAGCGAATATCCATCCTCACCACGAACTTATACCAAAAGAAGGGGTTTACATAGGAGAAGTACACCTTCACGACAACAAGAATTACAAGAGCCTTATCAACATTGGAACAAGGCCAACGTTTGGAGAACATGAACTGAACATAGAAGCCTTCATTTTTGATTTTGATAAAGATATTTATGGTGAATTTCTAAAGGTATCATTTTTAGAAAGAATCAGGGATGAGGTTCGGTTTGAAACTTCAGAGCTTCTGATTTCACAAATGACTGAGGACTTAAAAAAAGCTAAGAAATTTTTTGGGGAGTAAGATAATTTCAAAAAAAAGAATTATTTTCTGGGCAGGTATACTTGTAAGCATCTTGTTTCTTTATCTTTTTCTCTTTGGCATTGAATTTACTGTTCAGGGAAAGAAGATTGTCTATCCGGGAGTTGATTTCAAAGAAGTCGGAAGGGCAATGAGCAACGCAAATTATTTTTATATCCTTCCATATTATATCCTCTATATGCTTATGTTTTTTATAAGGGCAGTAAGGTGGGGATATTTTATGGAACCAATAAAGAAGGTTTCTCTCTCAAGCCTTCTTTCAGCTACTTTCATAGGGTTTATGGGTAACTGTATTTTCCCTGCAAGGGCTGGTGAGGTCATAAGGCCTGTGCTCATTGGAATGAAGGAAAAAGTCAGCAAGAGCGCTTGTTTTGCTACGATAGTTGTGGAAAGGATCTTTGACATGACCACGCTGTTGCTTTTTTCAGGATTTATTTTAATTTACTTCCCATTTCCTTCAGATTTGGGGAACATCGGAAAAAGTCTTAAGACGGCAGGAATTGGTATTGCAATAATGACTTTTCTGCTTATAATTTTTCTCGTTCTTCTGAAAACAAAAACAGAGCTTGTTCTTAAGATAATGAAAAAGGTCTTTTCAATACTTCCTGAAAAAATGTCAGATAATCTTATAAAATTCATCGGGTCTTTTATTGATGGCTTGGGAATTCTTGGCAATTTAAAAAATCTCATAATATCTGCTCTTTTATCTATATGCCTGTGGGTAGTTATGGCAACAGGGTTCTTCATAATGCTTCCTGCCTTTGGCATGAAACTTCCCTATTCTTCAGGTTATCTTCTCACTGTTATCAATGCCCTTGGAGTTGCCCTGCCTTCATCTCCGGGTTTTATAGGAGTTTATCAGGTTTCAATTGAGGTAGCTTTGAAGATTATGAATGTAAGTGATATTTCAAATTCCAAAAGCTATGCAATTACAATATGGGCATTGAATATGATATTCACCATATCAGTCGGAATGGTCCTTCTCTGGAAAGAAAACTTGTCTCTTAAGGACATAAGAAAAAGCGGAGAAGACTCTTTATAAATCAGCTATAAGCTATAAGCTTTAAGTTATAAGTTTTTATAAACTTAACTTCTTGAAATTTTAGATTATAACTAATTTCTTTAATTTTTGCTTACAGCTTATAACTTATAGCTATTTCAGTTTCTCAACATTCCGTTCTCTTTTAGCAAAATCTTTATAATAGCCCTTGCAGAGCCTTCGTAAAAAACATAGGAAAGCTGTTTTACATAGCCTTTGTTGTATCTTTCTTCCAGGGAATTTATTACTGTTCCTATGTCTTTGTACTCTGAATATTTTTCCAGAATTATCTTTTTCATCTTCATTGCCTCATCACGTATTTTCAGGAATATCCCTTTTGTATCTTTTCCGGTAAGCGCTAAAAAATGGCCAAAACATATTATATCAGCATCTATCCCTGAGAGCTTTTCACAGGTTGATACAAACTGGCTGAAATTGCCAAATACCATCGGGAAAGCCATTTTTGATGAGATGGGAAGTCCTGCAGAATCGCTGACAAACAATGCCTTCTGCTCAGGAATATACGCAGACATACTGCAGGGGCTGTGCCCCGGCGTTGACAAAAACTGGATTGTTATTCCATTTCCAAGTGAGATTTCATCACCATCTTTTAGGACTCTGTCTATATTTATCCTGTTTGGAGTTGGCTCTGGTTTTCCTAAATTCTTTTTAAGGTTCAAAAACCTTTCAACAGACTCTTCCATCTTTTTTATTGAGGGATGGATTTCTTCTTTTGTGACAGCTTCAGCTGTTTCTTCTGAAGCACAGAGCAATAAATCAGGAAAAACTTTTTTAAAAGAATTCGAAATTCCAGTATGATCTATGTGGGAGTGGAGGAGTATTAGATGGGAGATTTTCTTTGGGTCAATTCTCCAGCTATCAATCTGCTTTCTCAGTAAAGGATAGAGGGCTTTGACCCCTCCCTCAACAAGGGCACAGGTTTCCCCTTTTATTAAATAAATTGGAATAAAGGGTGTTCCAAGAATTTTAATCTTGTCATTAATTTTTCCCGGAAACTGGATAATCATGGCAGGCGTAGTATTATTTTGTCATTAGCAAGTCAATAAAAAGATTTTTTTTGGATTTAACTTTACTCAACTACCATAAATTTTGATTAACAAAAAAATCTACCCTGATGCAAAGGAATAAAAACAATTTCTGAAAACAATAAATTCTGTTCACGACCCAAAACATCCTCTAATTAAAAAAGAGTGTGACTACATAGTGAAAGAAGCAAAAGGGAAAAGGAATAAAATAGTAGGACAGGCGTCCCGCCTGTCATTATGAAAATAATATTTATAAATAGCCAGATAGGCTTTAGCACCACAAAAAAAGAAATTTTTATCTGCACAAGGGATAGAGGTTGGTATTCAGATTGCCTATTGAGCGCGGCAAGTCTTCATCAATCAAAAATTGCATAAGTTTATTTTATTCAGGAAGAGGATGAAACTCTTCGTTCTCGATAAGTTCGCTGGCATAAGTTAGAGCAGCTCGAATATCCTCCTCAGTAACCTCATATTCCAGCATGATCTCTTCTTTTGTCATACCACCAGCAAGTTCACCAATAATGCGCGTAACAGGAATTCTTGTTCCCTTGATAACAGGTTTTCCGTGTTGGATATCAGGGTCTATGATAATTCGGTTATTCATAATTTGCTTCTACCTCCTTTGGTAAAAACATTGTGCATATACACTTAATTTGCAATGATATATTACGCTTAAACTTCTCTATAATTATAATTTCTCTTTTGTGATTTGTAAACTGAATTCAACCTTAGAAAGTTTTTTCAAAATGTGACTTGTCAGGAATTTTGGGTATTGCCAGCAATAAGCATATTTTGTGGAGCAAAAACCTTCTTGACATGGAAGTTTATTAAATATAGTTATTGTGGACTAAGAGTAAACAATGTCATTGAAAAGGAAATTTTTTATGATTGCAATTGGGAGCGACCACGGCGGGTTTGACCTTAAAGAGAAGATTAAAACTTTTCTCATTGAAAGAAAGATTGAAATTGAAGACCTCGGCACCGTAACAAGGGAATCTGTTGATTACCCCGACTACGGTATAAAAGTCTCAAAGCTTGTTTCTGAAGGAAAGGCAGAGCGTGGAATCCTTGTTTGCGGAACAGGTATAGGAATGAGCATTGTGGCAAATAAATTTCCAAGGGTAAGGGCAGCACTGTGTCACGATTCATACAGTGCAAGAATGAGCAGGGAACATAATGATTCAAATGTGTTGATTCTTGGCGGAAGAGTAATAGGAGATGAGCTTGCTCTTGAGATAGTAAAGGTATGGCTTGAAGCTTCTTTTAGCGGTGGAAGGCACAAGAATAGGTTGGAAAAAATAGAGGAAATAGAAAAAGAATATTTTAAAAAGCAAAGGTAAATTGCATAAGCAGGAGATATGTCAGTGAAAAAATTATCAGAAGTTGACCCGGAAATTGCAGAAGCAATACGCAAGGAAACAGAACGGCAGGAATATAAGCTTGAACTAATAGCATCAGAAAACTATGTCAGCGATGCTGTGCTTGAGGCGCAGGGATGCCTTATGACAAACAAATATGCTGAGGGGTATCCAAAGAAACGTTACTATGGAGGATGCGATTTTGTTGATACTGCTGAAGAGCTTGCGATTGAAAGAGCGAAAAAACTTTTTGACGCAAAATATGTAAATGTGCAGCCCCATTCCGGGTCACAGGCTAATATGGGGGTATATTTTTCAGTCTGCAAACCCGGTGATACAATCCTTGGAATGAACCTTTCTCACGGAGGACATCTGACCCATGGGAGCCCGGTCAATTTTTCAGGGATTTTATACAAGGTATTTTTCTATGGAGTTAATAAAGAGACAGAGACAATTGATTATGATGAAGTATTAACCCTTGCAAGGGAGCATAAACCAAGGCTTATTGTTGTAGGCGCAAGCGCATACCCGAGAAAAATAGATTTTGCAGCCTTCAGAAAAATTGCGGACGAAGTTGGTTCAGCAATAATGGCTGACATTGCCCATTATGCAGGACTTGTAACCGCATCACTCTTTCCGAATCCTCTTCCATACTGCGAATTTGTGACAACCACAACCCATAAAACCTTGAGGGGTCCCAGGGGCGGAATGATAATGACAAACAACGAAGAATACGCAAAGATTATAAACAAAAACATATTTCCGGGAATGCAGGGAGGTCCCTTGATGCACATAATTGCTGCAAAGGCTGTGGCTTTCAAAGAGGCTTTGTCAAAGGATTTTAAAGATTATCAGAGACAGATTATTAAAAATGCTGCAACCCTTGCAGAAGAACTTAAAAGACTCGGATTCAGGCTTGTTTCAGGTGGCACTGATACCCACCTCATGCTTGTGAATCTGACTGATAAGAATATCACTGGCAAGGAAGCTGAAGATGTTCTTGATAAGGCAGGAATAACAGTAAATAAAAATACTATTCCTTTTGAAACAAAAAGCCCTTTTGTAACAAGTGGCATCAGGATAGGAACACCTGCAGTTACTACCCGTGGAATGAAAGAAGCAGAAATGAAACTAATTGCTTCATTCATCACAAGAGTGCTTAAGGATGTAAAGGATGAAGAATGTTTCAGGAAAGTAAAGGGAGAAGTTAAAGAGCTATGCTTGAAGTTTCCATTTTACAGCCATAGACTGTAGAATAGAAAGTTCAAATGGCAAATAAATTTAAATTTCCAAATTCCAAAAGTGTTTTAAGTTTTTAGTATTTGGTGTTTTGATATTGTTTGAATTTTGGAATTTGTAATTTAATTTTTTGATGAGTTTAATTAAAAAATGAACAGGCCTTCTTGGAATGAATATTTTATGGAAATTGCCCTTCTTGTAAGGAAGCGGTCGACCTGTATCCGCAGGCAGATAGGATGTGTTATTGTAAGTGACAAGAAAATAATGGCGACAGGATACAACGGAGCCCCTTCAGGGTTAAGACATTGCCTTGATATGGGATGCCTCAGGGAAAAGATGGGGATACCTTCAGGTCAACGTCATGAACTGTGCAGGGCGCTTCACGCAGAGCAGAATGCAATTATTCAGGCAGCAATATCTGGAATTAATATCAAGGGATCAACTATTTTCTGCACTCATTTTCCCTGTTCTCTCTGTGCAAAGATGCTGATTAATGTGAAAGCATCTAAAATATATTATATTGAGGGATATCCTGATGATTTGTCTAAAAGTTTGTTTTACGAATCAAACATTCCAACAGAGAAAATTGATATTCCGATTGAAGAAATAAGCAGAGAAGAAATCTGAACATGAAAACCTGCAGGACAGGAATGTCTTGCATACCTGCCGGCAGGCAGGTCTATTGACGGGGTTTTCTAACCCCGTAAAAGGATTTTTGTATGAAATGTCCTTTTTGTGGTCATCTTGAAGATAAGGTAGTTGATTCAAGGCTTGGAAAAGAAGGCAAAAGCATAAGACGGAGGCGTGAATGCCTTTCCTGCAAGGCACGTTTTACTACCTATGAAGAGGTTGAAGAGCTTCTTCCAATGGTTGTGAAAAAGGATGGGAGAAGGGAGCAATTTGACCGCCAGAAAATTTTAGCTGGCATAAAAAAAGCCTGCGAGAAGAGGCCTATTTCAATCGAAGAACTTGAAAAGCTTGTTGATGATGTGAAGCATATCTTACAGGAAAACTCAGACAAGGAAGTACCAAGTACACGCATAGGAGAAATTGTTGTTAATAAACTTCATGAGCTTGATGAAATTGCTTATGTCCGCTTTGCCTCGGTTTATCGCCACTTCAAGGACATAAACGAATTCATGGAAGAACTCACAGGTCTTCTTAGTAAAAAAGCCAATGGCTAAGCCTCAAGAATCTTAAACGCTACAGCTGAAAGGAACCCAGCCAGCGTGCTCAGACCCACGAAGTTAGGACCACCTAAATGCACTGCCTCAGGAATCATTGTCTGTGCAATCATCGTGAGCATTGCCCCTGCGGCAATGCCTTCAATAGCTACTTCAATTGTGTGACCCACTTCAGCACCAATTGAGTAACCCACCACTGCACCAACGGCTGTCATAACCATCAGCGATACCCACAGGACAAGAATTTTCGATGCTTTCCAGCCCTGCTCCTTCATACCTATGCTACTTGACATTGCTTCGGGGAAATTAGATAGAAACAGCCCAGCAATCAGCGTGTACGGAATGACTTCTGCAAAAGCAGGTATTCCATAAGCCATTTTTGAAGTCAATATAGCCAGAAAACCAGCACCAATGACAAAACTTTCAGGGATGCCGTCAAGAAAAATACCCAACCAGATTGCCAATGGTGCACCTGTGTGCTCCTTTGCTGCAAGCCTTATCTCAGTGGTGGTCGGCAGAGAAGTGCCTTGGCGCAAAGCATTGGCTGCCTGCGCTGCCCAATCAGCAGCTGCATGAGTAGCGACCTGTTGGTACTGGCGCAGTTCATCGAGCCGCTGGCTTGCCAGCTGTGTGGTTGTCGCCTCGAGTTCCGGCAATATCCTGCGAAGCCTATCAAAGTCTTCCTTTAGCAGCATAAAGGTAGTAGTATGGCTTCGGGCTATTGCATCCGCTGTTCGTGGCGCTCCTGTCAGCAAGGCAATCTCGCCCAACACATCACTATTAACTAAGGTTTTAAACTCTTTCCCATCCACCAATAGGGATATTTCGCCTTGTTCAATAAAATACATCCGATCACCTCTATTTCCCTGACTGAATAGTCTCTCGCCTACTTTAAAAACGACTGGTCGCAAATATTCTACAAGCATTTGTACATGCTCAGGAGGAATGCTACGAAAGAATTCAATCTGTCCCAGTCGGTGTAACATTTTCTCAGTCCTCCGCTTCCGGCGTTGACTGAGATAGGTAATAGTTGTTGCTGATTTGCGAAGATAACCGCCCTTGGCGTTTAGTAGTTGGTCAAGTACAACAAATAAAATACCGCCAAAAACACATCCAACCAGCAAAGCAACTAAAGCACTAAGTGGATTATTCCCATGAGTACCAGCATTATTATTACCCATCTCCTTTCCTATCACTGCCATTGCAGTTGGAGCTACCAGTTCTACACTCAGAGCAGCCAGAAGGGCTCCTGCGCCAAAGGCTGTAAAAGCTGCTGTAAGTCCCGGCTTAGGTTTCCAGACAATTCCAAGCATTGACCCCATTGGAAGGGATATTGCACTTAGTCCCCCTAACAGAAATGCCCAAAAGGCGTGTTCAAGAGTAAAACCCGATGTCACTAATTAACCCCTTTTGATAAGCTCCAAAAAGTTACCGAATTATTGAGATAGTACAACCGTTTGCTTTTCTTTAAGGCTTTTTTATTGGTGGATAGAAAACACCCAATACCATAAAATTTTTGCGAAATCTTTTCATATCTCAAATATATTTTATTTTTAAACCATTGCCTTCATACTCTTTGACCTTTTTAGCAACGGCTGAGCGATGGCATTTCTCCGAGAAACGCTCAAAACACATTACGCAATTTACGCCTTCGGTGACGTAACGATGCATCTCGACAATGGCATCCTGATTCTGCAACAAATATTCCGAATAAGCTTTGAAGAAATAATCATAATCCCAATCTGCTTTTAATTTCCTGCGGATTTCATCAGGACTTCCAAGTGATTTCAAATGCACGTATTCAATATTCTCTGAGTTAAGAATTTCTTTTAATGGCGATTTAGAAAATCCTTTCTTGCGGGATAATGGAATTTTCCTCACATCAATTAAGCGGGTGATATTAAAATCTTTAAGGTGAGAAATAAATTCCCCTATATTTCTGCCTTCGTATCCAATTGTAAAAAGTTCGTTTGTTTTCATTTTTTATTTTTATGTTATCATATTATATTGATTAAGTGAAATAAAAGTAAAATCTTATGCGGGACAAAAGAGAACCGGTTCAATTAATTAAAAGGATTTTTGATTATGTTGTGTGTAGTGCAAGGTCTTCAAGTGTTACTTTCTTAAACACATCCTTACTGCCAAAACGCTTTACCGCATCAAGAATTTCAATGCCTGCAATTTTTCCTTCTGCATCATAGTCAACTGCTATCCCTTCAGCAACATGGTGAGTTGTTACTGTGGTTTCTATAAACCGTATGTATAAAACATCCACTTCTGAATCATATGTTATTCTCATTTTCAATCCTCCTTATTTAAAGAAATATGTATACACTGTTATTATTACTATCTCTTTCTCTTCTTCAATAAAAATAGGTCTTACCTGCTTAATTTTATAATACTTCTTATTCCATTCATTTTCAAAGGGAAAATTCTTTCTGCTTTCCAGCCTGCCTAATTCCGCTGGTTGCCACTCTGATGTCTGAATCGTCTCAATAACCTCTTCTTCTGTAGTGCCTCTGAAAAAGAGCTGCTCTTTTGCATGTTCTGAAAGTTTAATCGGCTTCATCCATTCCCTTCCACAATCCCAATCTATTCCGGCGTGAGGTTATAGAGTTTATAAACAAGCTGGTCA
This sequence comes from Candidatus Schekmanbacteria bacterium RIFCSPLOWO2_02_FULL_38_14, assembly GCA_001790855.1. Classification (NCBI taxonomy): domain Bacteria; phylum Candidatus Schekmaniibacteriota; species Candidatus Schekmanbacteria bacterium RIFCSPLOWO2_02_FULL_38_14. The sequence goes on from MGDH01000032.1 coordinate 10,901, forward strand.
ATTTGTTTTTCGTATTCATGGACCTTGGTTTGTTTAGCTGAGTTAGTAATATACTATATTGATCAAGTGAAATAAAAGAAAAATCTTTATGTGGGAGAAAAGAGAACCGGTTGCTTTAATTTACCAATGTCCCAATATAATTTTATCAGCTCTTTGTTTACAGACTTGAGGGCGTCATACTGGGCTTTATATATGCGCTCTTTAATCTCTTTTAAAAATGTCTTATATTCAGTAGTTGTTATAACTGGCATTTCAATTCTTCCCTTCAACTATGGAAATTTCTTCTTGAGTGAGGCCGTAGAGTTTATAAACCATTTGGCCAATTTGCTTTTCGTATTCTTTGACTCCTTCCTTTCTTGCGGGATAATGGAATTTTCCTCACATCAATTAAGCGGGTGATATTAAAATCTTTAAGGTGAGAAATAAATCCCTCTATATTTCTGCCTTTGTATCCAATTGTAAAAAGTTCGTAGGGTTTCATTTTTTTTATTATACTATAATGATCACGTGGAATAAAAGTAAAAATTTATGCGGGAGAAAAGATAACAGGTTCCTTCTTAATTCTGTGATTTTGACTACTACCAGAAAAGGGCTGGAGAATCTTAAAAAGGTGTGGTGAAAAACTCTAAAAAGAAAACCGTTTGCTTTTCTCAATGTTAATTATATAGATTATCATTAGGAGGAGAAAGAATATGAAGATAAGAAAAAGACCTCCGGTACATCCGGGAGGAATTTTAAAGAGACACTATTTAGAACCTCTGTCTTTGACAATTTCGGACCTTTCGAAGACACTCGGTGTCTCCAGAAAAACACTTTCTAAAATTATAAATGAGCATGGTTCCATTACTCCGGACATGGCGCTTCGCTTATCAAAGGCGTTCAACACAACGCCTGAGCTATGGCTTAACTTACAGCAGAATTATGATTTATGGTATGCTTCGCAAAAATCTAATAGCTGGAAGATGATTGAGGCAATAGCTGTATAAAATATCAAAATGGATTTTTCCTCACATCAAGAATTAAAGGGAACAACCGTCCCCTTAAATCCCTAAATTAAAAATCTTGACTACACTATGCTAACAATATATTTTAAACTTATTATATAGAATAAGTTTAAAAGTAAACGTTCGCCAGATACACATGAAATATTTGCATTTCAGAAGGTAAGTCTAATGATTACGACCACGCTTTCTCAGCCTGAATCCCAACTAGGAACTGAATTCACAACATTGCTTGCCTCAGATCGCCCATATACGCGAATTATTTTCGTTTCGGCATTCACTGCGTTGAGAACCATATTGCGATTGCGCGAAGGTATGATAGCTGCGGCAGACGCGGGAGCTTCCGTTAGTTTAACCGTGGGAATCGATCTTCGCGGAACAAGTCGAGAGGTATTAGAGGAACTATATCGATGGGGTTGTGATGTGTTCGTATATCACAATCCAATACAACGTGCTACTTTTCACCCCAAAATCTACCTATTTGAGCGTGAATTGGATTCCACACTGTTCGTGGGGTCGAACAATCTCACAGACGGCGGACTTTATACAAACTACGAGGCGGCCACCCGCTATGTTTTCAATTTTCCCGCTGATACCAATGAATATGAACGTTTGTTGCGACCAATAAGGTCATTTCTCTATCCATCGGGGCCGACTGTGTGCCGTCTTGATGCCCCGCTGATCGAAACCTTGTCAGCTCGCGGGATCCTCCCAACTGAGATTGATGCGCGTCGAAGCCGTCGCGATAGATGGGGACAGCCTTCAGCAGACGGCCAAGTTATGCCTCCAAACCCTTTTTTACCAATAGCAGTTCCACTTCCCCCCTTATTACAGAGAGATATCCGAGATGCTTTTTCACCGAAACCTCATATCGAAACACCACAAGGCGAGGCGGTAGCACCAATCGGGTTACCACGACCAGAGGGCGTCTTGGTGTGGAGAAAGGTGTTACCACAAACCGATGCTCTTCGGGTTCGCCCAGGAAGTCACCACGTTGGTGGCGTTCGCCTTACTCAGGCAAGATTCGAAAATCCTCCAGGCCATAGAATTGACCAAACGACTTATTTTCGTGGTCTTTTCGACGACTACGATTGGGAGCCAGAGGCCAGCGGACATACCGATCAAGAGCACACATTTGTGCCAATGAGAATTATTATCCGCGGACATGACCACGGTATTCGGAATTTTGAGATCAGCCACAAGCCCTCAGGAGAAGCTGGCCAAGACAACTACACCACAATCCTTCGATGGGGACGCAATTTTAACAACGTAATCGAGAAAGCTAATTTAACAAACACCGTCTTTTCTTTGTACGAAACCCCAAATCCCGACGCTCCTTTTTTCATCGAGATCACAAACGAATGAGAAAGCACTACACACTCCAGAGAGCCAATGGAATCATGCTGTTCTTCCAGAGGGCAAGCAAATGAATTTTATAGGATTAGAGTCGAGCCAAAAGCTTCGCGGGGGGTTTTATACCGATCCTGTCATTGCTTCGTTCTTGACAAGGTGGATCAAGATAGGCAATCCAACATCTATCTTGGAGCCAAGTTGTGGAGACGGGATTTTCTTGCAGATGATTGAGCAACAGGGAATTCCCGGTTTGAAGCAAGTGACTGCGTTTGAAATCGAACACGATGAAGCCGAAAAGGCGCGAAAGCGCACGCACTTACCTGTTCGCGTACTTGATCGCGATTTCCTGCGATGGTTTCTTTTTAAGGCACAAGATGAAGATAGGTTTGACGCTGTCATTGGCAATCCCCCTTTTATTCGATATCAATATCTTCCTGAAGAGCAACAACTTCTCTCGGAGAAAATATTCGCACAATTAGGACTCCCTTTCACTAAGCACACAAATGCATGGGTACCTTTCGTGCTAGCCTCGATCAGACTTCTCAATCCTGGCGGTAGGATCGCAATGGTCATTCCTTCAGAAATATTCCACATACCGCATGCAGCTTCTCTAAGGCGGTACCTTGCGACGCAATGTTCACGAATTCTCTTGTTCGACCCACAGGAAATATGGTTTAACGATACCCTTCAAGGAACCGTGCTCCTTCTTGCCGAAAAAAAGCGGGAGGTTTCAGGCAAGAGCAAAGGAGTTGCAGTAATTCCCATTTCTGATCGACAGGCCCTTTCTGAAAACCCTGAGCGGCAGTTTCAGCGTGCGGTATACGCCAATGGTGTAATCATAGAAGGCAAATGGATGCCAATCTTCTTGACCTCACACGAGCGTGAATTACTCGCGCAGCTACGCATTTCACCCAATGTCAAGTGTTTCTCGGAGGTTGCATCGGTTGATGTCGGGATTGTAACCGGTGCCAATAAATTCTTTTTAGTGCCCGATAAAACGGTAGAAGAGTTCGCCTTGCAACAATGGGTACACCCAATGTTTGGTCGGAGCAATCATGTGGAAGGCTTGGTATTCACAACTGATGATCATCAAGCTAACAAATCAGTTGGACTGCCATCAAATTTTCTCTGGTTTCAGGAAGAAAATATTGAAAACCTGCCTTCAAATGTAAGACGCTATCTTGAAGTGGGGCTTAATCAACAACTGCAGAAGCGCTTTAAGTGTCGGACAAGGAGATGCTGGTACAAGGTCCCGTCGGTCTACTCAGCACCGATTGCAATGTTGAAACGAGCACACAACTATCCACGCCTCGTTCTAAATAGGGCAGACGCCTATACGACTGACACAGCTTATCGAATTAAGCCAATTAACATTAGATCATCTGCTTTGGTGGTTGGATTTGTAAATAGCTTAACATGTCTTACGGCTGAATTGGAAGGCCGCCATTATGGGGGCGGTGTTCTCGAACTCGTGCCTTCAGAAATCGAGCGACTTCTTGTGCCAAAGATAGATGATTCCACAGCTGATCTAAATTCAGCAGACCACCGATTCAGAAAGATGAAAGATGATTTAGCTTTCCTGCGCGAGCAGGACTCTCATGTTCTAGGGAAAATTGGTTTGACAAAAAAAGAGCAGATCATATTGCATGATGCTTGTGTAAGATTGCGGAATCGACGACATCGAACTCCTTCTTCTGAAAAAGTATTGAATGAAGAGTAAGGCAATAGAAATTCACAAGAGTGGGGATTAAACCGGTTCTCTTTAATCCTAAAATTATATTACTATGGAACAGGGAAAAATTGAGAAAAAACAAGATACACTGTGGGTATTAGTAGAAAAAAAACGGGAGCGACGGGATTCGAACCCGCGACCTCCGACGTGACAGGCCGGCGTTCTAAGCCAACTGAACTACGCCCCAGTAAATATAGTGAATAGGCAAAAGGCATTAGGCAAAAGATAAGAACTATCTAACTTCCAGTTTTTTCATTAAACTTTAAAAGAGGATATCTCTATTGACATTGTATGCTGATTTGAGTACAGTTGTACTCAAAATGGAGTTCATATGTTAGAGAGTCTATATATTGCAAAATCAAAAATCAGGCAGGGTTTGCTAACTTTATTCTTCACAAATCCATCGCAAAGGTATTATTTAAGAGAGATCCACCGTATTTTAGGCTATTCCGCTGGCAGCATAAGGAGGGAGCTTTTAAGATTCCAAAATGACAAATTATTTAATACCAATAGTGTTGGAAACCTGCTTTACTATTCATTAAATATCAGCCACCCTTTATTTAAAGAACTAAAAAGTATTGTTTCTAAAACAGTTGGTGTTGAAGGAAGCCTGAAAGAAGCATTGTCATCCGTTAAAAAGATAAAGATAGCCTTTATCTATGGTTCTTTTGCTGCAAAGCGTGAAAAGGCTATCAGCGACATAGACCTTATGATAATAGGGGAAGCTGATATCTCTCATCTAAATGAAAAAATTATTGGATTAGAAAAAAAGCTTAAAAGAGAGATAAATCCGACAATCTATTCCTTGAAAGAGTATAGAGCTAAGAAAAGGGCTAAAAGTGGGTTCATTCTGGAGTTGTTGAAAAGCCCAAAAATAATGTTGATAGGCAAAAAAGATGATTTATAGAGACTCAAAAGAAAAGCTTTCAAAAGAAGGATTAATTAAAAAATCTCCTGTTGATTACAAGGCTATAGAGAACCTGATGAAGAGAGCGTATATTGACCTAAAAACAGCTAAGAGGAATATAGAGGATGACCAAGAATGTGCTTATAACTGTGCCTATAATGCCATGTTACGCTCTGGGCTTGCTTTAATGTTTAGCGAAGGATTCAGGCCAGAAATTAAAGATAAGCATCTAACTATTGTTAGATTTGCAAGTTCAGTTTTAGGAGATGAGTTTGAAAAACTTATTAACAATTATGATTTCATGAGAAGAAAAAGGCATCGCTTTATCTATGAACCTGATATTCCGTGCTCGAGAAAAGAAGCTGAAGATGCTATAAATACTGCTGAGGAATTTGTTAGTAAAATTTCTAAACTAATAAGAGAAAAGATGCCGCAAAAAGAGTTCAACTTTAAAAAATAAAAGGTCTCCTTATCAATAGATTATTTTATAAAAAAACGGGAGCGACGGGATTCGAACCCGCGACCTCCGACGTGACAGGCCGGCGTTCTAAGCCAACTGAACTACGCCCCCGGATTAATAAAAAGGCAATAGGCAATAGGCAAAAGGCATTAGGCAAAAGACAAAAATTATTTAATCTCCAATTTTTTCATTAAGCTAATTAACATTTTGATATTTTCAACTTGTAATTCCCTGTGGTCTTGCCACAGGGTTACCTTATACATTCCTCCCCCTTGATGGGGGAGGATTAAGGTGGGGGTGATTACCTGATTATGTTTTCACCCTCCCCTTAGTCCCCTCCCATCAAGGGAGGGGAGATTTTGGGATTCCCTGTGGTCTTGCCACAGGGTAGTTCATTTATTTAATTTTTCTATCTTTTCCAGTGTATCCTTTTGCAAACCATTAGTTAATTTCTTTGAGTCCTTAAAAATCTGTATCCAGTTATCACTTTCATGCGCTGATTTTAAAGCAATATTTAAATATCTTCTATATTTTTTACTGCTGTAACTTCCAAAACCCTCTGCGATATTTGCACTTACTGAACTAATTGAACGCAAAAACTGAACAGATATTACATTTAAAATCTGATTTTTTGGCAAACATTCAAGCAACTCAATTGAAAGTAATATTGCTTCATGAGACTTTTGCCAAACTATTAAGTCCTTATAATTTTTTATTTCTCCTTTCACTATTGCCTTTTGCCTATTGCCTAAATTAGTAGGCGGAACAGGGATCGAACCTGCGACATCAGCCTTGTAAGGGCTGCGCTCTCCCAACTGAGCTATCCGCCCAAATTCGTGAAGTGCTTTTTATTAGACTTTTTCACGCTTGTCAAGACTTATTGTTTATTTGCACGTTAGATACCAATTTCCTTTCTAAAACAGAATGCTGAACTGCAAACTTTTTAAAGAATTTACCCTCTTTATTGATGAAAAAGTAGAGGAAAATTTGAAAGATATTTCAAACTCCATGATGGTTCAAATGTTGATGGAATCAAGGCAAACCTGAAAGATGGGATTTTAAAGATTATGGTGTCAAAGGGTGACCATATCAGATCAAAGACAATTGATATAACAACTGTATGAAGAAAAATTTTAGGGAAGGAAGGAGGTAATTCGATTGCCTCCTTTATGTTTTTTTAATAATATTTTTGCAGGCTTCAAAAACCTCATTAACATCTATTAACTCAATGCATTTTTGTTGAGCACAGGAAGACATTTTTTCTCTGCTGCAAGGGGAACAACTTATTTCTTTATAGATTATTCTTATATTGTTTCCTGTTGGTTTCCATACATTGACATTTGTTGGGCCAAAAATTGCAATCACAGGAATGCCAACAGCAGAAGCAAGATGAGTAATACCTGAATCATTGCCTATGTAAAGACTGCATTTTTCTAATATTGATGCTAACTCTATGAGAGAAAGTCCTGAGGCATTTATAAAGCAGTTTTTTTCTTTAATAATTTTAGGGCTTTCTGCAGGACCTGACAGCAACAGTATGTTACAATTAAATTCATTTTTTAATTTCTCTGAAAGCTTAACAAAATTATCAAAGCTCCAGTTTTTCTTCTTGCTTCCGCTGCCGGGATGGATTGCAACATAATAATTTTTCTGGTTAATAGATAATTTTGATTTGATAAAATTATCTGCAAACTTACGGTCCTGCTTATTTAAAAAAATCTTTGGCTTTTTAATGTTAAGTTCAATTCCAAGCGGTTTAATAATTTTGCTGTATTCTATTGTTGCATGCTCTTTAAAGGCTTCAGGAGACGGTTTGTCGAGGGAATAAATCTTCTCTGCACCAGTTCTTTTGAGATTTTTCAAGAAAATCCCTTCGCGGTCATTTAAAAATGTAAATATTATTTGGAATGATTTAAAATATTTCACCAAGGAATCAGGAAGATTATCTTTTTCCAGAAAAAAATTTGAAAGGCTATTTATCTCAATAGAAATTCCTTTATTCACATAAAATCTGTTTTCTGCAAGTCCTAAAATTTCACTTTTCCCCATAAGTTCTATATATCCTTGCGGGGATTTTTTTCTTATTGCAAAAAGAGTTGGCAGAGAAAGGATGAAGTCCCCTATGGAACTGCTGTTTATAATAAGAATCCTTTCTGAGTAATTCATCTTTTCAAACAATAATTTATCAGGAACTGAATATCGTTGAAAAAACAAAGTGTTGACGCAATCTTAAATCAGCTGAAAACTGTAACCTTAATCTATACATTCTATCAGTTTTCAGCTTGACAGATAAAAATTCTTGTTAATATAATTCCAATACGTATTGTTTTGTAGATTAAAAGAATATTTACTATTAATAACCAATAAAAATCTTGTCAAGGATGAACAGAAGATAAATATTGCAGGGAGGTTTAGATGAAGAATAGTTCCGGTGTCTGGCTCTTTATAGTAATAGTCCTTTTTGGGATGCTCATAGGGAATTTTTTAACAGAGCTTATTTTGTTAATTCCCTTAAATACATTGACTAAAATTTTCTCAACCGGTTTTCCAATCAGTTTGCGCGATACAAATTTTGATATGAAGATTATTCAGCTTACATTTGGGTTTGTATTAAAAATAAATATAGGAAGCGTTCTCGGGATTTTTCTTGGAATATATTTGTTTCGCTGGGTAAGCAAATAGAGGTTTTAGATGGAAAGAATATCTGTAAAAGAATTAAAACCTGATACTGAGATTACAAGTTCTTTTGTATTAAGAAATAAACAGGTATTTCAGAAAAAAAATGGTGAGCCTTATCTGCGCTTGACTCTTGGGGATAAAACAGGTGAGATTCAGGCTTTGATGTGGGATAATCTTCCAAAACCTGAGGATATAAAAGCAGATGAACTCCTAAAGGTTAAGGGAAGGGTGAATAGCTATCAGGGGAAGCTGCAGATTACTATACAAAAACTTGAAAAAACAGATTTTGGTGATACAAAACCTTCTGAGTTTATGCCTGTTGGAACTCAGGACCCAAACATTCTGCTGTTTTATCTTGAGAAAATAATTTCTTCAGTAAAGAATAACAACCTCTCTGACCTGCTTGATTTATTTTTTAAGCAGGAAGATTTTATTAGAGAGTTTTCAGCTTGTCCTGCAGGAAAAACGCTTCACCATCCTTTCATAGGAGGGCTTCTTGAGCATACGGTTACAGTAGCAAAGATATGCGAGAGTTTATTTTTCCTTTATGATTTTCTGGATTATGACCTTTTACTCACCTCTGCTCTTCTTCATGATATTGGAAAAATAAAAGAACTTAAATTTTCAAGCTCAATAAGCTACAGCAATGAGGGGAAGCTGCTTGGACATATAATTATCGGGGTAGAAATGATAGATGAGAAGATCCGCTTGATTGCTGATTTTCCACAGGAACTTTCTAACCAGTTAAAGCATATTATCCTGAGCCATCACGGAGAATATGAATACGGTTCGCCAAAAATGCCAATGACTTTAGAAGCCCTTATTATTCATTATGCAGACAATATAGACGCAAAGGTAAATGGTTTTAAAATATGGATGGATAACAGGCCGGATTCATCAAATCCAAACTGGACAGAATTCTGGCCTAAGATGGAGCGCTATCTGTTTCGCCCTAAGAATAATGCAAAAAACATATCAGAGGAATAGATATTTTAGGACATTTCTGAATTGGTTTGACACATCTAATTATAAGGGTTGACAATTGACTAAATAAAATTTAAATTGAATTATATAATTATTGCGCAGATAATAGATTTAATTTCAATAATCATATTCAGACTGAAACTTTTTAAGGAGATAAAAAAATGTTTGGCCTTGGAATGCCGGAGTTAATAGTAGTACTCCTGATAGCTTTTTTAATCTTTGGCGCAAGGAAACTGCCAGAGATAGGAGAAGGGCTTGGAAAGGGCATAAAAAACTTTAAAAAGTCAATCAAAGAGATTAAAGCTGAGCCCGAGAAAAAGATTGATGGGGAACAGACCAAAGAAGAAAGTTAAGGTTTGTAAATCAGTGAAGGTTCTTCTTTCTTCTTTGCCTCGATAATGCCTTTAATCTTTAGAATGCTTTTCTTCAAAAGCTCTGATAAAAACAGCTTCCTGTCAGGTTCACCAGAATTTTCAGAAATATTTATAGCTGCAGAGAGCGCAAGCTTTGCCTTTTCTTTTTTTCCTGCCATGTAAAGCACATAAGAAATCTCTTCAAGCTTTCTCTTTAATGTTTCCTTTACGTTGATATCAAAAACTTCTTTTGATGCCTCAAATATCAGATTTGTGATTCTTTCTTCTTTCTGATACTGATTAATGATAATCCTGCTATTCTCTATTTCT
>MGDH01000032.1:20712-45217 GCA_001790855.1 Candidatus Schekmanbacteria bacterium RIFCSPLOWO2_02_FULL_38_14
GATATTTTTCAATCCTGTCAGGTTTGATATTAAGCCCTTCAAACTCCGGAATGTTCAAAAGCTGTATTGCCTGGGTCTCAGAGAAACCTTCACCTTTTATCTCTTCATAGCTGATATTCTTATAAATCAATGGTTGTTCAAAATGTATCTTCTTTTCATCAAGGAATGGCAGGCATTCAACATAACCATGGGGTGGCGCCTGCATTTTGCAGGCAGACTCTTTTAAAAGGTACTTGCAGTAGTCAGAAGTAGTTTCAACAATTAAAAAGTTTTTATTCACAAGCAAATTACTGATATAATTTTTAAAACTCTTTTTAGTGATTTCAACAGCCCTGAAATCTTTTATGCCTTCATCATAGTTTATCACTGCCTGAAAACATATCAGCCCGTGCGAGGTTTTTACAAGAGGCATTGTAAAAATCAGAAGCTGATTCCCGTCAGGGTCAAGAATACTCAGATATCCTTCCCCTTTTGGAGTATGGGGTTTAAAAACCGGAGCTTCATCGTTTTTCTTTCCTGCGGGTGTTTCTATTTTAAACCCCTTTTGCTTTAAAACGAAGAAGGATTTTTTCACAGCGTTTTTGATACTCTTTTCCTGCGATTTTTCATAGATATCCTGAAGAATTTTTATTTTTTCAGGGCTTGGAGCCTTTTTTAAAAGCTCTATTATGACTATGTCAAGTTCAGGGTCTTTTGAAATAATTTCTGAAATAAACTGAAGAGATTTTTTCCCTGTTTCTTCAATGAGCTGGTTAATGACACTCTCCCTGAGGTCTTTTTTTATTTTAAAAAAGCCTTCTGAAAGAACTGAGCAGTCATCCTCCAAAAAAGTTTCTTTACACGAATGAATCGTTTCCATAAATTTTGCTGCTTCTCCAAGCTCAAGAAGCAGTTTTTCATCAAAGGACTTATCAATGAAACTTAGAATATTTGCGGCTTTGAGCTTAAACTCGATATTCAGAAATTTTTCTTCAATAATTCTCTTTAAAAGAGGAGCAAGGGATTTGTCGCTTATTGAGGACATAAGTGTCATTATCCGCGATTGCAGTTCTTTGTCCGCCTTGAAAAACTTCTTTTTAAGAAAATTTGAATATTCGTTCTTATATGAAATAAATTTTGACAGTTCAGGTTCCAGTTCGCCTGATGAGGAAAGGCCTTCTTTTATCCTTTCAATCAGTACATCAAAAAGGGAACTGGGTTCATCTGTTGTTTTTGTCTCCATGATTTCTCCAAATATCCTATTTTTTCAGAATGTGGGGTTAGAAAACCCCGCCTATTAAATCTCTCTGTATTTTAAATCCTAAATCCTAAACCCCGTTAGAAAGTAAAATTTCTAAGCGGGGTAAACAAATTCAAATAACCAAAAAACTATAAATTATAAGCTGTAAGCTTTAAAGCAGAAAAGTATTAAAGCTTATAGTCTGCGGCATATAGCGGGTCTTTGATGCCAGCCTCTGCAAAACCTTTCTTTCTCAGCATGCAACTGTCACACATTCCACAGGGTTTACCATTTTTAACCGGGTCATAACAGCTATGAGTAATGGAGTAATCAACTCCAAGGGACAACCCGTTTTTTATTATTTCTCCTTTGGTCATATTTATCAGAGGCGCAAGGATTTTTATTTTGTCGGTTTCTTCTGCTCCGGTTTTTGTTCCAAGGTCTGCAAGGTTTTGAAATGCCTTTATGTATTCAGGCCTGCAGTCAGGATAACCACTCCAGTCAACTGAATTTACCCCAATGAAGATAGCCTTGCTGCCAATTGTTTCTGCCCATGCAAGGGCAATACTTAAAAATATTGTGTTCCTTGCAGGAACATATGTTGATGGAATTGAGCCTGATATTTCGCTGAGTTCCCGTTGTTTTGGAACAGACATCCCTGTTGTGAGACTTGAACCTCCTATTTTTTTAAGGTCAATATCAAAAATCATATGCTCCTTTGCCTTGAACAGAGATGCTATTTTCTTTGCGCTGTTAATTTCATTTCCGTGTTTCTGTCCGTAGCAAAATGTAATTGGATAGAGTTCATAACCCTCCTGTTTTGCCATTGCCATCAGTGTTGCAGAATCAAGCCCTCCGCTTAAGAGTATGACAGCTTTTTTAGACATAGTGAATCAGACTCCTTTTGCATTATGACCCCATATTATTTTGTGCATCTGAACCTGCAATCTTACATTCAGATTATCCTTCAATATCCATTCAGCCAGTTTTTTGGGGTCAAGGATACCATAAACCGGAGAAAACAAGATATTTTCTGTTATGCTTGTCAAGTTATTCTCTTCAATTATCTTTTTTGCCCAATTATAATCGTTTTCATCCATAATCACAAACTTTACCTGGTCATTTCTGTTAAGATGGCTTAAATTGTTAAAATCCATCATTTCAGATTGACCGCTTCCGGGACATTTGATGTCAAGAATCTTGATTACCTCTTTTGGAAGCCTGTTAACAGGCAGACTCCCATTTGTTTCAAACAGAATCAGGTACTTCATCTTTAGGGCTTTTTCAATAAAACCATATACTTCTTCCTGAAGCAGGGGTTCTCCTCCTGTGATTTCAATAAGGTTGCAGTTATAATTCTTTATTTTTTCCAAGATTTCCTGAGCTTTTATTTCATAGCCTTCCTCATAAGCAAATCTTGTATCGCAGTATAAACACTTGAGGTTGCAACCTGAGGTTCTTATGAAGATGCATGGAAGTCCCGAAAAGGTTGATTCTCCCTGTATGCTGTAAAAGATTTCACAAATTTTCATGACTCTTCTGAATACGAGGCGCAGGATGTTTCTGTTTCCCAGACCCTTACTTTTGATACTTTAATATTATCTGAGTTCATTTTGCCGCACAACTGATTGAAGACCCAGAGAGAGATATTTTCAGCTGTAGGGTTTTTATCCCTGAAGGGTTGGATTTCATTAAGGTTTTTGTGGTCAAGCTCAGCAAGTATCAGATTCGCAGCTTTTTTAATCTCTGCAAAATCCATGACCATTCCTGTTTTATCAAGAACAGAGGATTTCACATAGACTTCAACTTTCCAGTTATGGCCGTGGAGAGCCTCACACTTTCCCCCATACTCTTTTAACTGGTGCGCAGCAGAAAAGCCTGATGTTATCATCAATTCAAACATAGTTTTTAAAATCAAACAAAAAAGCTTACAGCTTAAAGCTTATAAATTCATTTGATATTTGGATTTTGACATTTGAACTTTATTTGCTATTATTTATCAAATTATAGTGAACGACATAAGTAACATCCCATACGATAGGCGGGACATTCTTGTCCCGCCGAGAAGGGGTTAGAAAACCCCGTCTATCGGGATTGAGATATGTCAATTTATTTTTGTCGTTTACTATAGAATGCAGTCCGGCAAAAAACGTATTAGAAATATCAGAGTACACAGGTGTTGTCAAGGAAAGGGTTTCAAGGGTCTGTGAATAAAATGCAAGAGTTTGATTACACAGATTATAAATAATATTATGCCAGCACGAGAGACAGAAATTATAAGTGAGGAAGAAATAGCAGAAATAGTTGGCAGGGGTGTTTTTGAGGATATTAAAAAAGCAAAGAACAACCTTAATACCATACTGAATTCATTTTCCTCTATCCCTTTTTCAGAGGAGGAGCTTTCCCAATTTTTAAAGGCAATTGCCCAGTCACCAGACCCTGATATGGCTTTGAACAATCTTGAACGGCTTTTTTCTGCTGCAAAGAGAAAAAGGGAGATTGCATCTTACCTTTTTTCAGACATAAATGCGTTTTCATCTGTAATCAAGGTTTTTGGAACAAGTCAGTTTCTAAGCAACATTATTTTAAACAATCCTGATTATCTTAAAAAAGTTCTTAATGCAGAAACTCTTAAAAGTGAAAAAGATGTTGATGTGATGCTAAAAGAGATGGATGTTGATGAGGATAACCTGACGCAGGATGCAGTAACAGAAAAGTTGAGAACCTTTAAAAACAGGGAGTTTTTAAGAATCGGAGCAAGGGATATTCTGGGTATTGCCCCTTTGCCTGTAATAACTGAAGAGATTTCTTCTCTTGCGTCAGCCTGCCTTGAAGCAGCCTGCAGATTTGCAGAAAAAACCCTGAGAAAAACTTATGGGATACCTTATTGCCGCGCAAAAAATGGAGAACTTAAGGAAAGCAGGTTTTGTATCATAGGTCTTGGAAAGCTTGGAGGCTGGGAGCTTAATTACAGCTCAGACATTGATATTATCTATATTTATTCCACTGATGAGGGCGAGACTTCCGGAGTTGAATCAAACGGCAAGGAAAAAAATAAAATCACTCTTCACGAGTATTACACAAAGATTGCAGAAATAATAAATAAACTTATTTCAAGCTCCACGGAGCAGGGCAATGTTTTCAGGCTTGATTTGAGGCTCAGGCCTGAGGGGAGAAGCGGGGATATGGTCAATTCCCTGAGGAGCATGGAGATTTACTATGAATCGTGGGGACAGACATGGGAGAGGCAGATGCTGTTAAAGGCAAAGCCTGTTGCAGGTGATATGGAACTTGGAAGAGATTTTTCAGAGCTTGTAAAACCCTTTATATACAGAAAACATCTTGATTTTCAGGCGATTCAGGAGATTAAAGAGATGAAGGAGAAAATAAATTTAAGCGTTAGCTCAAGGGGAGAGATGTTGAATGATGTAAAACTTGGCTATGGCGGGATAAGAGAGGTTGAGTTTTTTATACAGGCGCTTCAGCTTATTTACGGAGGAAGGGATGAGAAGATAATAGATGCCAATACACTGAAGGCTTTAAAAAAGCTTTGTGAAAACAAATATATCTCTGCTGATGAGCATACAACGCTTGTAAAGGGATACACATTTTTAAGAATGGTAGAGCACCGGATTCAGTTACTTGAAGGAAGGCAGGAACATTCATTTCCAAGTGAAGAAAAAAAGCTTAAAAAATTTGCCAGAAAGGTCGGGTATTTTCCTGAAAGAGAGGCTGATGAGAAGGAAAGATTTTTAAATGATTATAAATTTTTTACCAATGAAATAAGGAAGATATTTGACAAGCTTTTCTACGGGTCTGCGCAGCAAAAGGAGAAAGAGAAAAAAGATGAAGATTTTAATGTTTTATGGAATGATATTATCTCAGAGGAGGATGCAATAAAGGTACTGAACTCTATGGGTTTTTCAGAAGCGCAGACTGCTTATAAAAATTTAAAACTCTTAAGAGACGGAAAGCCATTCTCCCATTTTCTTGAAAAAAGCAAAGAGCTTTTAAGGGAAGCAGCGCCATTGCTTTTCAGGGAAATTGCAAAAACCCCTGACCCTGATATGGCATTAAACAGTCTTGAGAAATTCATATCAACATCATCTGCGCCTAACCTTACAGTCTCCCTTCTTGCAGAAAGTTCAGGAGCAAGGGATATTTTGCTTGACCTGTTCGGGACAAGCAAGTTCATTTCAGATATCCTGATTCGCCATCCAGAGTATATTGACCTGATTCAGGAGGCTGATTTTCTTGAGCGAAGGAAATCAATATCAGAAATTGAGAATGAACTTTTGATTTCCCTTGGGAAAAAGGAAGGGTGGGGTGAGAAGCTGGATTTATTAAGAAAATTCAGAACAGAAGGAATCTTAAGAATAGGGCTGATGGATATCCTTAAGGGTTTAGCGCTTGAGGATACTACAAAAGAGATATCAAAACTTGCAAAAGCCTGCTTAAAAGGCGCCTGCGCTATCTCATATGAAGAGCTTAAAAAAGAATTCGGGGTTCCGTATGAAACTGACCATAATGGGGAGAAAAAAGAGAGTGAATTTGCAATCTTCGGGCTTGGAAAGCTTGGAGGAGAGGAGATTAACTACAGTTCAGACCTTGATGTCATTTTTGTATATTCAGGCGAGGGGGAAACAGAGCCTCAGAAAAGCCCCCAGAAAAAGATTACGAATCAGGAGTTTTTCTCAAAACTTTCTATAAAAATCTTACAGGCAATGAATGAAATGAGAGAGGACGGACTTGTATTTAGAATAGACTCAAGACTAAGGCCCAGCGGTTCAAGCGGATACATAGCCCAGTCAATAAAATCCTATGAGAATTATTTTAAAGCCCGGTTGCAGCTATGGGAAAGGCAGACGCTTGTAAAAATAAAATTTCTGACAGGAAGCAGGCTCATTGAGAAAGACTTTATCCCTATGGTTCATAGAGTAGTTTTTGATGAGGAGTTTACTTCCGGGATGGCAGCTGAGATAGACAAAATGCGAAAGCGTATGGAAAAAGAGCTTGCCCGCGAAGACACAGACACATTCCATCTGAAGTTTGGTGAAGGGGGGATTGTGGATATCGAATTTGTAGCGCAGGCACTGCAGTTAAAGTACGGCAGGAAAGAAAAAGGTGTAAGAAATGCAAATACCCTTGATGCTTTGAAAAAGCTTGAAGAATGCGGGTTTATTGAAAAAAAAGATTATATGGACCTTGCAGAGTCTTATAAATTTTTAAGAATGGTTGAAAACCGTTTAAGGATTGTGCAGGACAAGCCATTGAATATCCTGCTCAAATCTCCTGAAAAGGTTGTCAAACTCGCAAAGAGGATGGGTTATCAGGAATCAGAAAAGGAGTCTGCCGGCGTTCAGCTTTTAAAAGACTATGAGTTATATACAGAAAAAGTCAGGGAGGTTTATAACAGATATTTCGGGATACTATGCAGTGATTCCTGAAACCGTTTTTTAATACATTTTTGTGTTGACAAAAAAACAGGAGAAAGCTATGTTCTAATAGCACCATAGTTGAGTGGAAAAAAGTATAGGGGATTTAAATCTATAATATAGAAAGGAGGTGTAAATAGAATGAAAAAAAATCTGACTTACTTATTAGTGCTTTTCGCAGTTGTCGGTTCTATCAGCTTAGTAGTTTCAAACTTTAATTTTGGCGTGGTTTCAAGTGTTGATGCAAAAAACACATCGAAAAACGGATTAGTGTTTGACCTAACATCATGCACATCAACTCCTGAAGGAGCACTGGTTTACGGTTATGTAGCTGATAGTAAGACCAGACGTCCATTGGTTGATGCAAATGTTCAGCTCTTTAAAAAGGGAATAAAGAAAGCGGTAGACAACTCACCTACTGATGAAAGGGGAAGCTATATGTTTGGTGTTGAGAGCAAAGGAACCTATTCTGTATCTGCAAGCATATCAAAGTACAAAACTGCCAAAGTCGAGATACTTATTGAACAAAAAAACATAAATGGCAAAGATAAGTATGTTGTGAATTTCGGTCTAAGACCAAAAGGAATGTAACTTTATAACAAGCGACTTTCTTTAAAATAAGTTATAAAACATTCCCCACCTCTTCAGGTGGGGAATGTTTATTTTCAGGCAGGAAAAGATGATGCTAAGACAGAAGAATTTAAAATTACCTTATACCGGCTTATTTTTTACAGTTTTAATATTGCTTTTATCCATAAACTGCACGCAGAAAAAACCTGTAAAAGATTTAGATATAGTTTTAATTTCCATTGATACCCTTAGAACTGACCATCTTGGCTGTTACGGGTATAGCAGAAACACTTCACCCAATATTGACAGAATAGCCAAGGAAGGGGTTCTGTTTAAAAATGTAATCTCATCTTCCTCATGGACATCTCCTGCAATGGCATCGCTTTTTACATCCCTTTATACTTCAAAGCATGGTGTTATACACGGAGTGATGAAGGAAGGAAAGGTTTATAGTCAGGAAGTATTTTCAGACTCGCTTGTAAGGATACCTACGGTTTTGAAAAAGCACGGTTATTTTACGATGGGGTTTTCAAGCAATCCGCACATGACAAAAGCACTTGGTTTTTCCAAGGACTTTGATATTTTTGTTTATGGCAAATATTTTAATGCCAGAAAGATAAACAAGGCTGCTTTGGGTTTTAAGAAAAAAAATCTGCCAAAAAACAAGAAATTATTTTTATGGGTTCATTATTTTGACCCTCACTGGAAGTATAACCCAATGAAGCCATGGATAGATGAGTATTCTAAAAACATAACAATGAAAAACTTTAATGAGATTAAATTAAAACAAAATCCAAAAGAATTTATTATGGAATATAAACTTAAAGAAAACAAAGAGCTTATCAAATTCTTAATGGACTGCTATGACAGTGAAATCAATTTTACTGATGAAGCATTAGGCAATTTGCTAAGAAGACTGAATCTTGATAAGGATAAAACCCTTATAATAATTGTTGCAGACCATGGTGAGGAATTTTTTGAACATAATGATTTCACTCACGGCAATAATCTCTACAATGAGACATTGAGAATACCTCTTATAATCAAATTTCCACGCTCAATGAATGTAAAGGGAATGTCAATAAAGGAGAATGTGGGAATAATTGACGTTTTCCCGACAATCCTTGATGCTTTAAACATACCTCAGGAGTCAACCTTTGATGGGAAAAGCCTTCTTCCTCTGATAGTTAAAAGAAAGGGTTATGATAAGAGAGTGATTATGAGTGAACTTTACAGGGATAAAAACACGGCACTGTCTTCTAATCAGGGAAAATGGAAGTATATTCATGATTATAAAGATAATAAGACAGAGTTGTTTGATTTGGAAACTGACAAAAACGAAAAAATAAACCTTGCTGACAAAAATTCTGATGTAAAGCAATTGATGGAAAGCCATATTGTAAAGTTTTTAGATTCTCTCAAAGGCAGGAGTAAAATAAAACGAGAGGTTATAACCCCTGATGAGAAAACCATCAAAGAATTAAAGTCATTGGGCTACGTTGAATAAAAAAGAAGAAAAAATAGTTTCAATTTCTATCCTTGTTCTAATCTCAATTTTAAGCTATGCAAATTCCCTGAATAACTCCTTTGTATGGGATGATAATGTCCTGATTGTTGAAAATGATTTTGTAAAAAATCCTAAGTATTTTAAGGAAATTTTTTCAAAGGATTTTTTTGATATTTCAGGTGTTGAGTTTAATTTCAAATATGGTTATTACAGGCCTGTGATAACACTTTCATATCTTTTTGACTATTATATATGGAAACTCAATTTTTCAGGATTCCACCTTACAAATATACTGCTTCATGCCTTCAATTCCATTCTGATTTATCTAATTTTGTTCAGGCTTTTAGAGAGCGGATTTGTTCCATTTCTGACTTCAATCATTTTTGCAGCCCATCCCATTCATACTGAATCTGTGGCATGGATTTCAGGAAGGACTGACGTTATTTGCGGTTTTTTTTTCTTTCTCTCCTTCTATTTTTATCAGAAAGGAAACAATTCAGGCAAAATCAATCTTGGGTTCTATTTAAGCTCTGTTCTCTGTTTTGCTGCGTCGCTTTTGTCCAAGGAGATGGCTTTATCCCTTCCGTTTATTCTGATGATTTATGATTTTCTTTTTTATCCTGAAAAAAATTATAGCCTGAAAAAGCGTATTATAAGCGTTATCCCGTTTTTTGCAGTAATCGGGATTTATTCATTAATAAGATTTGTAATTTTAAAAATTTTCACAATAAATGAACTTGATAAGAGCATTACAAAAGGCATTACGTTTTATTCAAATGTTCTTTCATTCTTAAAGACAACAATAGTTGTGTATCTGTGGAAACTTTTTTTCCCCGTAGAACTTGTCGCTTATATTCAGAACAAATTTTCTCTTTCCCTTTTTGAGCCTGAGATAATCATCTCTATTGTGGTTTTGGTTTTACTTCTTGTTTTAATTGTGAAATGCTGGAAAAAGGAGAGACTTGTTTCATTTTCTGTTTCTTTTTTTCTGTTGTCAATGATACCTCTTTCAAATTTTATAAGAATCAGCGGTCCCCGTGACATGGGGTTTATGAGCGCAGAAAGATTTCTGTACATAACTTCATTCAGCTTTTCACTTTTTCTTGCTGTCCTTTTTGGAAAACTGATTAATGATAAAAAAAGAAAAAACACAGCATACATCATCATAATAATTTTATTATTGTCATTTATTATAAGGACAATTGACAGGAATTCAGACTGGAAGGATAACAAAACACTGTTTACAAAAACAATAAAACTTGCCCCTGAATCTTCTTTGCTGAACCATATCATGGGAAATGAAATGGTTAGGGAAAAGAAATTTGATGAAGCTATAAGATATTATAGCAAAGCTCTTTCTTTAAATCCCTATTCCTATGCTTCCTTTCATAATATGGGGGTCATCTATTTTGACAGGGGCGAGATAGAGGAGGCTGTGAGTAGTTTTCTTATGGCTCTTGAAATAAAGCCTGATTATATTCAGTCCCGTTATAACATAGGCCTGCTTTATGATAAAATAGGTTTAGAAGATGAGGCGATGTCCGAATTTAAAGAGGTTCTTAAAATTACACAGCGCTATCCGCAGGCGCATAACAGCCTTGGCGTTATCTACGCAAAAAGAGGTTTTTATGAGGATGCAGAGAGGGAGTTCACAACCGCTATTGAGCTTGACCCTGAATATGAGTTGGCAAAAGTAAACTTAAAAAATTTGGAAGATAGAAAAAGTCTCGATTTTAAAAACCAGTATGATACTGCTGTAAGATAGATTTTAAACTGTAGATAAAAGATTTTATGAAGGAGGGAGATAATGCGCTTTGAACAGACTTTCATGAATTTTTTGCTTCATCATCAGGAAAAATATAACCGCACTTATCATTTTATTATTTTGATGGATGCTTTGATAAGCGCGGCAAAACATATCCAGTATTATTACCTTACAGGTGCTTTGAGGGGGAATCTTGGCGTAACTGATGACGTGAATGTTCAGGGAGAGGATGTTATGCAAATGGACCAGATTGCCAATGAGATTACCCTTCATTACCTTAAATCATCAGACAGGGTTATTCAGGCGGTTAGTGAGGAATCAGAAGAGATTGTTTCAATGAATAGGGATGGACGCTATTTTGTCTATTTTGACCCTCTTGACGGTTCTTCAAATGTTTCCCATGTATTGCCTGTAGGATTTATGTTCGGAGTTGCAAAGCGCAACCTCAATGGCGATGAGGACAATCATTTGCGTGCCGGCAGGGATTATATAGCAGCAGGCATGTTTGTTATACCTACCGGAACTTTCACCCTTGCCTTAAAAGACGCTGGTACGTGGAGATTTCATATTGATGAGACAATGAATTTTGTAAAACCTGTCAGAATGGTTCTTCCTGAGAATCCCAAAAGCTGGGAACTCTCTTTTAATGCGACTAACCGGTATACTTTTGAGCAAAGGATACAGGACTGGATTGCAAATAACGAGAGGAAATTTGCCTTCAGGTATATAGGTTCACTTGCAGGTGACTTCCACAGGCTTCTTGGCAATGGGGGCATGTTTATGTACCCTGCAATTGTCAATCACCCTGACCCGAAAAAAAACCGCCCGCAGGGAAAACTCCGTTTAATGTATGAAGCAGCAGTTGTTTCCTTTATGTGCCGTGAGGCAGGGGGGGCTGCTGTTGATGAAACAGGAAAACCAATCCTTGAAATCCAGCCTCAGAAACACCACCAGAGAACAGCTCTCTATGTCGGCTCAAAACCGCTTGTTGAAGAAGTAGTAAAGCTGTTGAAAAAATAAGGCACAGGCAGGTGGGAATCGTTACGAGCCTTTGGCTCACAGAGGGACATGAAAATAGTCAGGTGGGACCTGCCGGCAGGCAGGCGCCTGTCCTATGGAATTTTCGGGTCATTGACTAAGAAACCTCTGTGGCAAGCCACATGGAATTCTCAAGTCAAATAGTTTTGGAGAACAATCTTTTACCTCTTCAATCCTTTATTGAACTGATGTCCATCAGGTATAAAGTCAGTGTCCGAGTACCCTGAGGGGCATTGCGGCTTGAAGAAAACATCATTGTTTTCCCGTCAGGAGAAATAGAAGGGAACCCGTCAAAAGCATCACTATATGTAAGGCGGGTCTGCTTTCCTGTCTCCATATTCATCATGAATATCTCAAAGTTTGGACCGGGATGGGTCTTTGCAGGCAATACTTTAACAAAAGCAAACTGTTTCCCGTCCGGGTGCGGATAGGGTGCCCAGTTTGTTCCTTCTTCTTTGGTAATCTGCTTCAAGTCAGTGCCGTTGTCTTTAATAGTAAAAATCTGCATTGGCTTGGAGCGCTTTCCATCGTCTTCAATTTTCCATGCGCGGTAAAGTATTGTTTTTGAATCAGACATATAACCAGCGCCTCCCTCCTGCCAGTCAGGAGTTTTGGTAATCTGTGTTTCTCCAGTACCATCAGACTTCATCTTCCAGAGGTCCATTTTTCCGTCAATCTGCCTGCCAAACAGAATCCACTTGCCATCAGGAGAAACTGTTACTTCAGCATCGTAGTATTTGTTGTTTGTAATGCGCTTTGTATTTGAGCCATCAAGGTCAGATATATAAAGCTCTGCGCCCTGTGGATAAATTTTTGCATCAGACCAGTCACCCTTTGGCATATCAAGATTATCCTTTGTAGAAGTCCAAACAATTTTTTTGTTGTCAGGGAAATAAAAATTGCAGGCATCTTCACCCTTATCATTGATGCGGTGAATATTTGTTCCATCAATGTTTGCTGTATAAGCATGGTAGGCGTTGGTTTCGATTCCAGGGTCGCTTGGCATCTGTGCCTGGCAAATAAGGCTCTTACCATCAGGAGAAAAATATGACTCTGCAGCCTTTGGAAGGTTTGGAATGTGGGTAACAGGAAGTTCCTGTGGTGTAGCTATTTGTATATCTTCCTTTGGAGCTGCTGGCTGTGATGTTTCAGCATTAACCAGACTGGTCAGAAAAAAGGTTGTTAACAGAACGGGAATTGAGAGGATAAGAAGCAGTGAAAAAACAGACACAAGTTTTTTATCCATAGTTCCTCCTATTGGAAAGTTTGGGATGTTAAGGGTTTTAAAATTAGCAATCAATATATCCAGACAGAATTTAAAGTCAATTTCATTTACAAAAAATTAACAATTGGTTAATTGAAATAATAAGAAAAATTGCTGTTGAATTTATTCTGCTATACTGGTAACCCTTTAAAAAAGTTAAACTTTCCTGAGAAGTAACCATTAATTGTAAGGAGAAGCAATGGCAAAAATCATTCAGCAGAAACTTCCGCCATCAATGGAAGCATCATTCAAAAAGGCAGGCATCAGAATAAAAAATTTTAAATCAGCAACAGAGTTTGAAAAATTGCTTAAAAATTTTCTTGCAAGGAACAATATCCTGCACCTTAGCACCTGTAAAAACAATATCCCAAGAACAACCCCTCTTGAGTACCGCCTTGATGGTTTTACTTTTTTTATTCTCTCTGAAGGCGGAAGCAAGTTTGATAACCTCAAGATAAACAAGAATGTCTCTTTTTCAATTGCAGAACCGTATCACCCTAATGAGGATTTTTTTGGCGCTAAAGGGCTTCAGGCATGGGGAAAGGCAAAGGTCTACAGCAGGAAAGAAAACCCAAATGAGTTTAAAAAGGCTATGCAGAGGATGAAGGTATATTCTGTTTTGAAAAAGCTTGGAATAAAAGAGCTTCCGAAAGAATTCAATTACAGGATTATTGAGATAACTCCTGACAGGATGAGGCTTGGGAGCATGAGAGAGGGAGTTTTCAAGGTAATTTGGGAGAGGAAGTAAAATGGAAAAACTTTGTGGCTGGACAGGAAAGATATTAAGAATTGATTTAAATTCAGATGAGAAGCAGATTGTTGATACAAGCGAAATTGCAGAAAAATTCATTGGCGGAAGGGGATTTACTGCAAAGTTTTACTGGGACGAGGTAAGCCCGGAAACTGACTCATTAAGTCCCGAAAGTCCTCTTTTAATCATGACTGGCCCGCTTGCAGGAACCCCTGCTATTGCAGGGTCAAGGTGGTTTATCAGCGGCAAGTCTCCACTTCTTTATCCTGAACAGTACGGGCTTGGAAGCATAGGAGGAGGCTTTGGAGTCGGGCTTAAATCTGCAGGTTTTGACGGGATTATAATATCAGGAAAGAGTCCCAAACCATCCTACCTTTGCATAAATGACAGCAATGTGGAGATAAAAGATGCAAGGGGATTATGGGGGTTTGAGACCTATGATACTCTGGAAAAGATTCGTTCTGAAAATGGCAGCAGGGTTCAGACAGTTTGCATTGGACCTGCAGGCGAGAACAGGGTAAGGCTTGCAATTGCAATGAGCGATAACGGAGCCTGCGGCGGAAGCGGGTTTGGCGCTGTGATGGGTTCTAAAAATTTAAAGGCAATCGTAGTAAAAGGCACAGGCAGGGTTCCAGTTGCCAACCCTGAGGGATTGAAAAAAATCAACAGCGAGATTTTCTCCCTTACGAAAGGGAAAGTCCTGATGGACCCGTCAATTGAAGGGATAGAACTGATTAAAAGGTCTCCCTGTCACGGATGTCCCGGGGGATGTCCAAGAGGATTATATAAACATAGTTCAGGAAAAGAAGAGTTCTTGAAAAATTGCCAGTCTGTTTATTTCTATAACTCACTTGATAAAAAATACCACAAAGGAGAGTCATCAGAAAACCCGTTCCTTGCCACATCTCTTTGCAACAGGTATGGCATCTGCACGCAGGAGATGGGAAATGTATTGCGCTGGTTCAATAAATGTATTGAGAAGAATTTATTTACTGAGGATGAAACCGGATTGCCTCTTTCTAAAATTGGAAGTCTTGAATTTATAGAGAAAATACTTCAAAAAATAACTTTGCGGCAGGGATTTGGTGATGTTTTAGCGCAGGGTACAATTCGGGCAGCAAAGATTGCCGGAAAGGGTTCAGAAAAAATTCTGGAAGGGACTGTTAACAGGAGCGGTTTTAATTCCCACGCTTACAATCCAAGGTACTTTATTACCAATGCTGTGTTTTATGCAACTGAGTCAACAAGCACAATGAACCAGTTGCACGAAGTCTGCTTCCCTTTAATGAAATGGGCAATGTGGTATGCAACTGATGGTGCAATGTCTCCAATAAGCACTGAAGTGATGCAAAAAATTGCTAAAAAATTCTGGAAGAATGAAAGTGCTGTGGATTTTTCAAGCTATGAAGGAAAGGGCGAGGTGGCATTTATTATCCAAAACCGCGAATATGCAAAGGAGAATCTTGTAGCCTGCGATTTCTTTTATCCAATTCTTACTCCTGACGGCAAGGAAGACCATGTCGGGGACCCGACAATAGAAAGCCGCATTTTAAATGCAGTAACCGGTATGGATATTGATGAAAAAGGTTATTACCTTACAGGGGAGCGGATTTTTAATCTCCAGCGCGCAATACAGACAAAAGAGGGAAGGGTTGGGAGAAGGGATGATATTATTGATGAATTCAATTTTACTGAGGGGATAGAAACAGAAGAAGGGTTCTTTGGTATGTTTAACCCGGAGTTCATGCTTCCGGGTCCAAAGGGAGAACTAATATCAAGAAAAGGAAAGGTTGTTGAAAGGGATAAGTTTGAGAAGATGATGGATGAATATTACAGCATCAGGGGTTGGGATGTGAAAACAGGGTTGCAGAAAAAAGAGAAGTTAGAAAAACTTTCTCTCTCAGATATTATTTCTGAATAAAGGGGACAGCAGACTGTCCCCTTTTATTTGGAAGCTCCCCGGGCCGGACTCGAACCAGCGACAGGGTGGTTACAAGTAATCCCAGTGTTTCCAAAGGGCTTGGACTATCTCATCACCCACTCTGATATACAGCAAAGTTAGGGTGTCGGGCGCTTTTTAGAGGCTTATTGGTTGGGATCCTCACCTCTTAGTCTCTGCACGTTCTCGCTTACTTTTATCCCTTCAACGAGATTCGCTCAGGATTACCATATCCTATGATATTATAGGATGTTAGGCTTCCCTGAATTCACCCGATTTTTCAACCACGGTTTCCCGTGGAAGCTGCAATTTTTAAATGAACCTCTCTATGACAATTGGCACAAAGTACTATGCATTTATCAAGTTCTTTTTTGATTTTTGACCAACTTCTTGTGTAACCATTATTTGAAATACCAAAATCCTTTCCATCTGAATCTAAGTGATGAAATTCAAGGGCTTCGATGCATTTACTATATCCACATCTACTGCATCTTGTTCCCTTGTATTCGAGAGCCATTTCTCTGAGCTTTTTACGACGCTTTTTAACGGCTCTGATCAAGTAGTCCCGACGATCTGCATAGTTTCTCTTGTCTTTTTTGGGGCTCATTTCCTGTTCACAGCCACCTGCTCTACCGACTGAGCTACCGGGGAATAAAACAGTTATTAACTAACAGTTTTATCTATTAGCTAAAACCATTTTAAAACTTTCTGAAGTTATACTTCTAAAAACTAAGTTGTCAAGACAAATTCGTTTTCTTGTTAGACTCAAACAAATTTCAAAGCTCAAATAAAATCCAAGAGCCGAATCTTTAAATAAATCCTTTTGAAATCCATTTGGAACTTGGGTTTTGCTATTTGGAATTTTATTACTTGTATCCTGGAATGTTTGCGGCTTCAAGGGCTAAGAGCCTCTGCCAGTCTGCATTAATCTGCTCCTGCATTTCATCTAACACGTGCTGGTTTTCAGGTTTTTCAAGGTGGGAGAATCTTCCCTGTTCCTTAACCCATTCCCTGATTGGAACTATTTCTTTTGGCTTGATGTTTATCTTAAGCTTTCCGTCTTCAATCTCATAGAGAGGCCAATAGCAGGTCTGGACAGCAAGTCTGCAGAGTTCAATTGATTTTTCCATTTTGTTTCTCCAGCCGCGGTTGCAGTTTGCAAGGACATTTATAAAAGAAGGGCCGTCTTTTGAAAGTGCTTTTTTAACCTTTGTTACAAGGTCATTCCAGTGGCTTGGAGAGCCTTGGGCAACATAGGGGATTTTATGTGCTGCAGCAATCTGTGTTAAATCCTTTCTTGGCTGTTTTTTCCCGAAACTCACTTTACCGGAAGGATTTGTAGTTGTATGCGCACCATAAGGCGTCGCGCTTGAACGCTGGATGCCGGTGTTCATGTATGCGCCGTTATCATAGCAGATGTAGAGGAAGCGGTGCCTTCTCTCAAGCGCTCCAGAAAGTGACTGAAGCCCGATATCATATGTTCCGCCATCACCGCCTATGGCAATAAAATCGATTCTGCTGTCTGCCGGAATTTTTCCCTGCTTTTTCAGTGAATTATACATTGCTTCAACACCTGATATTGTTGCAGCAGAGTTTTCAAATGCGCTGTGAATCCAGTTCACTTTCCATGCAGTGTAAGGGAATATTGTGGTGGCTACTTCAAGGCATCCTGTTGCGCAGGAGACAACCACAGGGTTTTCAGTTGCAAGAAGAACCTGCCTGATGGCAACTGACACACCGCATCCTGCACACAACCTGTGACCTGAAGCAAGCAGATCATCTTTTTTTGATAATTCCTTTAATGTAGCCATTCAATAAACTCCTAATCTTATAAATTTCAGCCAAGTTTTTAGAGATTAAACCCAAATATCAAAATCCAAATGTCAAATAAATATCAAATGTCTAAACGTTAAAAGGTTTCTTGTTTGTTTTGTCATTTGAGCTTTGAATTTCATTTAAACTTTGAACTTTATCATTTGACATTATCTAAAAATTTGGATTTATATTTCTATTCCCTTATTGTTATCCACTGGTAAAGTTCATTAACCTTTCCTGTTTCTGCTATTTTTATAAGGTCATTATAGACTTCCCTGATGTGCTCAACTCCGAGGTCTCTTCCTCCAAGGCCATAGATATAATTTACAATATTGGGTTTTTTCCCAAGGTCATAAAGACTTGACCTTATTTCAGAGAAAACAGGTCCTCCTGATGCGCCATATGAATCTGCTCTTTCAAGTACTGCAACAGCTTTCAGGTGCTTGAGTGCATTTCTTATCTCGTCCTGCGGAAATGGCCTGAAAACACGCAGTTTAAGAGAGCCTGCCTTAATCCCTTTTTCTCTGAGCTTGTCAACAACATATCTTACCGTACCTGCTGAGGAGTTTATTGAAACGATTGCAATTTCTGCATCTTCAAGCCTGTAGCCGTTTATAAAGCCGTAAGAAGTACCAAATTTTTTATTGAATTCCCCTGCAACATCTTTGATAGCTTTTTCAGAATTCCTCAATGCTTCAACAAGCTGTCTTCTGTGTTCAATATAGTAATCCTGAAGGTCAAGAGGTCCGTAAGTAATCGGTTGCCCGATATTTAACAGAGACCTTTTTGGTTTGTATTCTCCTATAAATTCCTTTACATTGCTATCTTCAAGGAGTTCCATTGATTCAATCGAATGGCTGATTATGAATCCGTCAACACACACCATTACAGGGAGCCATACTCCTTCTCTTTTACCGATTGCCGCTGCCTGGATTACATTATGATATGCCTCCTGAGCATTTTCTGAGTAAAGCTGTATCCATCCTGAATCCCTGCATCCCATTGAATCCGAGTGGTCGCAATGGATGTTTATTGGAGCAGAGAGCGCCCTGTTGACAACTGTCATTACAATCGGGAGCCTGTAAGCTGCGGCTATTGGCAGCATTTCCCACATCAGGGCAAGGCCGCATGCAGATGTTGCAGTCATAACCCTTCCTCCTGCACAGGCAGCGCCAATGCAAGCGCTCATTGCGCTATGCTCGCTCTCAACTGTTATAAGCTCTGTCTTTACAATCCCGTCTGCAACAAACTGGGAAAAAATCTGCATTACTTCCGTTGAAGGAGTAATGGGGTAAGCAGCAACAACATCAGGGTTAATCTGTTTCATTGCCTCTGCAACAGCCTCATTACCTGTCATTGATACCCGTTTTGCCATTTATAGATTCTCCTTGATTACCGCTTTTAGCTATCAGCAATTAGCTTTCAGCTAAATACTGTTCACTATTCACTTTCTCATCACTCTGAACTGATGCTCAGAGATTGCTTCGGTCGCCTGCCTGCGGTAGGCAGGCTTTACTCCCTCGCAATGACACGACTAAGGGTTTTCATCCTTGTGGAATTCCACTTCCTCAAACATTGTGATGGCTTTTACTTTTGGCGGACATTCATTGGCACATATTCCACATCCCTTGCAGTGGTAGAGATTACAGCCTTCAACTTTTTCATTTTCAACAATGATACAGGAGTCAGGGCAGTATATCCAGCACTGCAGGCACTGGATACATTTGTTAAAATCCCATACGGGCCTGTAAGTTCTCCATGAGCCTGTATTATACTGCTCTGAATTGCCGGGTTCTTCGATTACTCCTCCTATTGGGAGTTCCTTCCAGTTTTTAAGACTCATCCTCCTTTTACCTCCTCATAAGCTCTCTCAATTGCCTTGTGGTTTGCCTCCACTATTTTTTTTCCGAATTTTTTCCCAAATGAAGATTCTATTTCTTTCTTGATATTCTCTATTTTGAGAAAATCTGTTACTTTTGCTATTGCACCAAGGATCGGGGTGTTTGGTATTGGCCTGCCGATTGTTTCAAGCGCTATTTTTGTAGCATCAACAACATATACCCTGCCTTTTGGGGTTTTCAGTTTCTTCTTTGTTTCTTCATGTGAACGATCAGTGTTTATTATATAAATTGCATCCTCAGTAGCCCCGTCTGTTACATTTTCACCTGTCAGCAGAGTTGGGTCTATTACCACAACTACATTTGGGTTTAATACCTGGCAGTAAATGGAAATCGGGTTATTTGAAAGCCTGTTATAAGCCCTGATTGGGGCTCCCATTCTTTCAGGACCATATTCAGGAAAAGCCTGGACAAACTTTCCTCCGCTCATTGCTGCTTCTGCCAGAGCTTTTGCTGCTGTAACAGCTCCCTGACCTGCCCTTGCGTGCCAGCGTAACTCAATATACTCACTCATTAAAGAAACCTCCTGTGTTTATTCACTATTTTTTTGGAATATGCAAGCTCTTATACAATGAAAAGTTCAAATGATTTAGAATGTTACCTTATAGCGTTCTCCTTCCGTCAAGGGCTTTTGAGATAGTCACTTCATCTGTGTACTCCAAATCCCCACCGATTGGAATTCCGTAAGCAATCCGCGATATCTTTATTCCAAGAGGTTTTAAGAGTTTTGCAAGATACATTGCTGTTGCTTCACCTTCAGCATTAAAATTTGTGGCAATTATTATTTCATTAATGTTTCCTTCTGAAACCCTTTTAATAAGCTCATTGATTCGTAACTTTTCAGGGCCTATCCCGTCAAGGGGCGATAAACATCCTTCAAGGACATGATATATTCCCTTGTGACCCCTGGAGTTTTCAACGGTCAGGAGGTCGAAGGAGTCCTCAACAATGCAGATTGTTGAGCTATCCCTGCCCGGGTCTTTGCAGATGTTGCATATTTCGCTTTCACTGATGTTGTAGCAGACTGAACATCGTAAAATCTTATTCTTTATCTCAAGAATTGCTTCACCCAGTTTCTGCACCTCGTCTCTGTCTGCTTTTAAAATATAGAAAGCCAGCCTTGTTGCTGTTTTCTGACCAATGCTCGGGAGTTTTACCAGCGCCTTAATCAATTTTTCTAATGAAGGAGATTTTAAACTCATATTCTTAAGACAACCTTTTAAAGTCCCGGAATTTTCAATGAAAGCCCGCCAGCAACCTTTTTCATCTCTTCTTCCACCATATCCTTTGATTTCCTCAAGGCTTCGTTGACACCTGCAATTATCAGATCCTGAAGCATTTCTATATCTTCTTTGTTTACCACATCAGGCTCTATTTTTATTCTCAGAATTTCCTGTTTCCCATTTGCTGCAACCGTGACCATTCCACCTCCGGCGCTTGCTTCAACCTCGCGGTGTGACATTTCTTCCTGAATTTTAGCTATATCAGCCTGCATTTTCTGAGCCTGCTTAAGCAAATTGTTCAAGTTTTTCATTATATCTCTCCTAAATTTATGATTACAGAGATTTAAAAAAGATTCCAGAGATTATTATAGATTTAATTGCTGTAATCTTAAAGAAATCGCTGGAATCAATTTTATAAATATTATTTCAGAACTTTAACATCTACTATTTTTCCGGGGAAAATATCAAGTATATCTTTTATGAGGGGTTCTTTTAAAGCCCTGTGAAAAAGTGTCTCCCTGACAGCTTCTTTCTCCTTGTTAATAGCGGTATCTGGTTGACTCCCTTCGTTTTCAACAGCTTCTTTTTTAAGAATTACCTCTATTTTTTTCTGGAGCATATTTTCACCGATGAGCTTCAGGATTTTTAAATTTTTATCCTTTTTAATTACCTGAATTGTAAAAGAGTCTTCAAAGCCAAATATCATTTTATTTCCATCAATCTCTCTGGTACAGCCGTTATTTATGAAAGATGCCAGCGAGATTGATTCCTCCTCAACTCTTCTTACGAATTCTTCCCATTGGAACTTTCCTCCTTCATTTTTTTCTTTTGGCGCGGTATTATAGGGTGCTTCTGTTTCTTCAGCAGATAAAGATTCTGTTGCTTCCGTTTTCTGGCTTACAGGTTTTTCGGGTTTTCCGGGTCTATCAGATGGAATTGATGAAGCAGTTGAGCCAGAGTAGTTTTTTGGTTCATTAGATTGAGAAGGGCTGTTATGAATATTGCTTTTAAGTCCTGCAATCTGGTCCAGAATTTTATTTAATGGAACGATTTTTTCAATTCTAAGCATCTTGAGAAGGGTTACTTCAAGCAAAAGCCTCGGATTGTCAGCCCTCCTTATCTCCTTTTCAGCTTCATAAAATACGGAAAAAAGCTGTATCCAGTTTTCGTGAGGGATTTTTGAAGCCTGTTCTTTAAACTGGTTTTTATCTGTCTGATGAGATGTTTGGGAGAGTTTTTCATCCCCTGATAAAGAAATTACAATCATGTCCCTTAAATGATTCAGAAACGATTTACAGAACTGCTTTATATCAGACCCTGATAAATAGAGCTCATTGACAAGAGAGATAATTCTGTTGGGGTCTTTTTCAATCAGTGCTTCGGAGAATGAAGAATGAATATTTGAATCAATAACTCCCAGTATATCAGCAACATTCCGGTAGCTTATTTCCATGTCTGATACAGAAACAATGCTTTCTAAAATGCTCAGAGAATCTCTTATACTTCCCTCTGAAGCATCTGAAATGAGAGAGAGGGCTTTTTCTTCAACCTTTATTCCTTCTTCCTTTGAAATCTTTTTCAAAAACTCAAATATTTTTTCCTTGCCCATAGGCCTGAAGTCATATCTCTGACACCTTGAAAGGATTGTTGGTGGGAGTTTATGGGCTTCAGTAGTGGCAAGAATGAAGATTACATGAGGAGGCGGCTCTTCAAGGGTTTTCAAAAGCGCATTAAAGGCAGGCGCTGTAAGCATATGGACTTCGTCTATGATATAGACCTTGTATTTTGCTGTTGGAGGCGCGAACTTAACATTTTCTTTTAATTCTCTTATTTCATCTATGCCTCTGTTTGATGCGCCGTCAATTTCAATCACATCAAGGGAGTTTCCCTTTGTAACCTGCTCGCAGATGTCACACTCATTGCAGGGTATCGGGATTGGACCCTTTCTGCAATTTAAAGCCTTTGCAAGAACTCTTGCGCAGGTGGTTTTTCCTATGCCTCTTATGCCTGTGAACAGATAGGCGTGGGCAATCCTTCCTGTTGATATGGCATTCTTCAGGGTTTTTGTTATATGCTCCTGCCCGACAATTGATTCAAAAACCTGAGGGCGTTTCTTTCTTGCTAAAACCTGATATTCTGTTGTCATTTTTAAACTCTAAAAAATTTACTGAATTTCTTGCGTTGATAATCTGATTTAAATACTAAATCCTAATATCTAAATCCCCTGCCTGCGGTAGGCAGGTAAACAAATTCAAAATTCCAAACAGTTTAGATATTAAAATTTTTAGTTTTAGTCAAAAACTTCCTCGAAGCTTTGCTTCGGGGTATGATTGTTTCTACAAGTTTATCGTCATTCCTGCGGAAGCAGGAATCCAGAGAAACTAAATAATCTAGATTCCCCCGTATCAAGTACGGGGCAGGCTTCTCAAGTGCCTGCCTACCGCAGGCAGGCGGAATGACAAATGAAATATATTTTTCAAGTTCCGCACAATAACTTACTTAAATCTTGCACATGAAAACTAAAAATGCAAGGAGAAATCAGGAAAGGTTTTTTATTTTTTTTCTTGCCCAGAAACTGGCAAATTTCAGGGCTTCAAAAAGACTTGCTGGATCTGCAATTCCCCTGCCTGCTATGTCAAATGCAGTTCCGTGGTCAACAGAGGTTCTTCTGATGGGAAGTCCAAGGGTGATATTTACCCTCCCAAATCCCCTGATTTTCACAGGGATTAAACCCTGGTCGTGATACATTGCAACTACTGCGTCAAACTTTTCCTTTACAGCCCTGTAAAAAAGAGTATCAGCGCTGTGAGGACCTGAAACGTTGCAGCCATTTCTTTTTGCTTTAATAATTGCAGGAAGGATTTTTTCTTTTTCTTCCCTGCCAAAAATCCCTCCCTCCCCGCCGTGAGGATTTAATGCGCAAACTGCGATTTTAGGGTTTTTGATTCCAAAGCTTTTTAAGCTATCTGCGGTTATCCGGATTGTCCTGTAAACTTTTTCTCTGCTTATTGCCTCCGGGACATCTTTAAGAGAGAGATGGGTGGTTACAAGCGAAACCCTGACATCACCGCCAACAAACATCATGACATAGTCTTTTGTTTTTGTTAATTTACCCAAGAACTCTGTATGTCCCGGATATTTAAATCCTCCTTTATTCAGGGCTTCCTTGCTGATTGGTGAAGTTGTTATTGCGTCTATCTTTCCATTCAGGCCATTCAGGGCTAATTTTACAGCTTCCTGAATGTATATTGCTGAAGCCCTGCCGCAATTTGCCTGAATTTTACCGGGATTTAAGTTTTTCACATCAAAGCATTTCTGGTCAAGAACTGCAATTTCCCCTCTTGTGATTTCTTTTCTGTCCGGAGTTGTTAGATGAGAAATATTTGATTTTATCCTGAGAAACTCAGAGTATTTTTTTAAAACTTCAATATCCCCGATTACAACAGGAATGCAGAAATCCCAGATTTTTTTATTTCTGTGAAGCTTTAGTATAATCTCAGGACCGATTCCATTAGGGTCCCCCATTGTAATGGCGATTACCGGGAGAGATTTTAAATTTGTTTTTGCTTTCATATCAGGTAATATTAGATTATGTTTTTTAAGAAAATATAAAGATTATATGAAGCAATGTCAAATGCCAAAGAACAAAGCTCAAATAATAATTTTTTCTTTTTTATTGGCAAATAAGAATTAAAGATGCTATGAATTTAATAGAAATAACATTATAAGTAGTTGCTGTTACCATTTTACATATAGAAGATAAATCAGAATAGAGGAGATAAATATGAGCATTGGTGTAATGGTTGAATTAAAAGTACAGGACATTGCAAATTCAATCAGAAAAATGAATAAAGAAGACAAAGAAATGCTGCTTCTCCTTTTGTCGGGTGAACACAAGGAAATATCTAAAAGACTAAGGGAGATAAAATCCAAGAAAATGAAAACTCTGACAAGGGAGCAGGTTTTTAAGGATGTCTTACAAAGATAGCTATCACCCCAGAATTAAATCTGATCTTAAGAAGATTGATATTGGAGCAGCACGAGAAATTCATGATATTCATGTCGAAATAATCTTAGAAAA
>MGDH01000033.1 GCA_001790855.1 Candidatus Schekmanbacteria bacterium RIFCSPLOWO2_02_FULL_38_14
ATCCTTTAAAGAATAAATAGAGCTTTTCTTAATAATGACATACACACCGGTGTCTGAGGTCAGATAATTGTGTCAATCAGTTTTGCCCTCTTGACACTTTTGGATTATTAGGATTAGATTCAGGCAGGAGAGAGAATTTCTTAGGGCGATTAACTCAGCGGTAGAGTGCTATCCTCACACGGTAGAAGCCACAGGTTCGAACCCTGTATCGCCCAAAGGCATCTGTAATGTTTCTATCTAATCAATGCCTTTTTCCCAATATCTTTTCTGTACTGTGCTCCGTCAAAGGAGATTTTGTCTGCAGCCTCATATGCCCTGTCAATGGCTTCTTTTATTCCATTCCCAAGGGCTGTAACTCCGAGCACCCTTCCGCCTGATGTGAGGAAATCACTGCCGGACTTTTTTGTGCCTGCGTGAAATACCACAACATCATCAAGTTCTGCTGCTTCCTGCAACCCTGAAATTTTCTTCCCCTTTTCATAATCTCCTGGATAGCCCTTTGAAGCCATTACAACACAGACTGCTGCGCGGCTGTTCCAGTCGATTTTAACTTTTTCAAGATTTCCATCAATTACAGCTTCAATCACAGGAATTATGTCGCTTTTCATTCTCATCAGAATTGGCTGTGCCTCAGGGTCTCCAAAGCGGACATTGAATTCAAGGACAAATGGTTCGCCATTACATATCATAAGCCCTGCATAGAGGATTCCCTTGTAAAGCCTTCCTTCCTTTTTCATTCCGGAAATAACAGGAAAAATTATTTTTTCCATTACTTTGTCTTCAAGCTTTTTTGTTATGACAGGCGCCGGAGAATAGGCTCCCATTCCGCCCGTGTTTGGACCCTTGTCATTGTCAAAAATTCTCTTGTGGTCCTGTGATGACGGCATTGGTATTGCTGAATTCCCATCAGTAAATACAAGGAAGGAAGCCTCTTCACCGCAGAGCATTTCTTCTATTATGACTCTGTTGCCTGCGATGCCAAAAACTTTTTTGACCATAATCTCATCAAGAGCCTTGAAGGCACCATCTTTTGAGTCAGCAAGGATTACTCCTTTACCTGCTGCCAAGCCATCAGCCTTTATCACAAGGGGGTGTTCACATTCCTCAACAAAGTTTTTTGCCTTTTCAAATGAATCAAAGCTCTGAAACCTCGCTGTTGGAATGTTGTGCTGTTTCATGAATTCTTTTGAAAAAGACTTGCTTCCTTCAAGGCGGGCAGCTTCTTTGCAGGGACCAAAGATTTTCAGATTATGCTTCTCAAATTCGTCAACAATTCCATTTACAAGGGAAAGCTCAGGACCCACTACAGTAATATCTATGGAATTCTTTTTTGCAAAGCTTACAAGTCTGTCATTTTCCTCAGGCTTTATTTCCACACATTCTGCAATCTCTGATATTCCGCCGTTGCCGGGAGCACAGAAGATTTTCTTTGTCTTTTTACTTTCAGATATTTTCCAGACAAGGGCGTGCTCCCTTCCGCCTGAACCTATTACAAGGATGTTCATTTCGTTCTCCTATCGCACTTTTTTCTGCCTAAAGTCATAAGTCATGAGTCATAGGTTATAAGTTAGTTTGTGTTTGAAGTTAATTATTGATTTTGCATTTTATATATGATGAAATAGAAAATCAATATGATTTGTAAATTGTTTTATCCTGTTTGAGATGTAGATGAGGAGAAGAGACTGTGCCTATTATTACTATTTCAAAGGAATTTGCAAGCGGAGGGCAGGAAATTGGAAGAAGAGTAGCAAAACTGCTGAAAATAGATTATTTTGACAGGGAGATAGTAAAAGCAGTTGCCTCGAAGAGCCATGTATCTGAGTTTGAAGTTGATTTATACGAAGAGGACCGGTATGACAAGATGCAGGTGTTTTTTTCAAGAGTGATTGACCCTATCATTGTAAGAGAAAACCTCAAGGCAAGTTTTCCTCTAATCCCGTCTGTTCCAGAGAAAAAAAAGGGAGAATTAAAAACAAAAAAACGATTTGTTCCATATTCCTGCGAAACCAATGGCTGGCTTGACAGCGATATATATCAGGAAATGGTTCAGACCTTTATAGAGGAATTATCAAAAAAGAAAATTGATTCAGTAATAGCAGGAAGGGGCGGGCAGTGCATTCTTAAGAATAAAAAGAATTGCTTGCATGTGAGAATAGTAGCTCCTCTTGAAGATAGAATTGAAAGAGCTATTAAAGTTAAAAATGTTGATCCTGAAAAAGCAAAAAAGATAGTTACAGAGATAGATGACAGGCGTCATGCCTATATAAAACACTACTATAACGAAGATTCCAGAGCCCTCAAGCTCTACCATATAATCATTAACAGCAGCAAAGTTGGCATAGATAAAGCCGCTCAGTGGATTGCCGAGCTGTCAAAAACTGTTTGATATAGTTAGAATTGATGAGTTTACCGTCAATTAATTCTTCGCATACTTTTCATAAACTCTGTATCCAAGGTAAGTAATCAAAACTCCAAGCATGAAAGCTGCAACTATCACAAAGATATTTGAAAGTATTTTTTCTTCAGGGAAAATTTCATTTCCGCTTGTGTGTATATCCTTTGCCATCTCAACCTGCATATTCTGCAAAGAAATTACAGGCGTCTGAAATTCGTAGTTAAGAATGCTTTCAACTTTGAAATCTTTTAAGCCTGCCGGAAGAGAAAACTCAAAAAATTCCTTCCTTGCTTCATTCGGTAATATGCGGTTGTCACTCAGCACTCTTGCTGATTTTAGAAAAATATCGGCTCCCTCTGTAAGAATATTTCCTGCTACATCAACCATTACTTTCTGATAAACCCTGTTCTGTGTTGCCAGTTTTTTTCCGCTTTTGTCATACAAAGAAACATAAAGAATTATCTTCCTTGCAGGCATTCCTGTCGGAATCTGGTGTCCTGACTCTCTGTTCTGGACAAGGACTTCAATGATAGCTTTGTCATTTTCTACTTTAACCTTAGTTGAGACAGATGCAGCCTTGCTCAGCTTTATCTGTGAATGACCTCCAAGAACTGCGTGATCTTTTGCAAAATTCTGTGTAGCCTTTACATCAGAGTTTACAATGGGAACCCCGAAAAGCTCAGGCATGTGGCAGTTCTGACACTGAATGTCCCGCTTCATGTATGAGCTTTCCTTCCATTCACTGTAAGTGCTAAGTATTGGAACTCCATTCTCACCTTTAAGCTCGTGGCATCCTGCACAGAGCTCTGACTTGAGATGAAGTTGCGAGCCTTCTATGTTGTGGCTGGTGGATTTGACATCCATGAGAGGACCACGGATTATATCCCCTGCCTGGTTTGTTATTTTCGGCTGGTTGCTTCCCATGTCTACAGAAGTGATGGTATGGCAGAAGGAACAAGTTACTCCTTCTGCTGCAACTGCTGATTTTATGTAATAATCTCCTGTTATTCTCGTAGTAGGGCTATGGCAGGAAAGACAGAATTTTCTGGCATCTTCGCCTTTATCTTTAATTGCTTTGAGATATGAAGCTTCAAATACGGAATCAGAAACTGATGAGGCGTGCATTGAGTTTGACCAGGATTTGAATATTTCCGAATGGCATTCCTTGCATACTGTGCTTGAAGTAAATTCTTTCTGATTAACCTTGATACTTTTTTTCTCTTTTTTATTATCTGCAAAGGTATCGCTAACAAGGTTTAAGCTTAGCAGAAGAAATAATAAAAAGAATACACGAAGAGATTTAAGTCGATTCATCTTTCTCTCCTGAATTAAGGTTGTAAAAAGCTTACAAAAACAATTAGCTTTAATCAACTAAAAAAATTGAAAATGTGTGTATAGCGAATTCAAAGACAAATTGACTCTGTAAATTGTCTTTTTGTCATTTTGAAAAAATATTTTAAAGGAAAAACTAAGATAAATTCTATTAAAATTTCTTGACTAAAATTAAAGTTTTAGTAAACTCTTGATACAGTTTTATTGAGTAAAAGAGAAAACATCTTGTTATTAAAGACAAAATAGTTAAAATTTTTAGTTTTTGATATTTTTGGCAAGAGAGTTTAATCGATTTTTTTGAAAGAGGAAAAAAATAAACAGACAGTGTTTGGCATGGAAATTACTTATAATATCATAAACAGATTTTTTTTAAAATAAAAGGAGGTGAAGAGAGAAGATGAGAAAAGTATTATCATTTGGTATTGCAGCAGTGTTTTGCCTTGTCGCGGTAGGTTTTGGAGTGAGTTATGCTTTAGATAATCCTGAAAGTATTACAATAAAAGAAGTTCAGGCAACAAAACCGCCGGTAGTTTTCCCTCACAAAAAACATAATTCTGCTGATTGGCTTAACCTTAAATGCGTTGAATGCCATCATACAGTCAAGGGAACAGAGCAGCCAAAGGCTTGTTTTTCATGCCATGACAAGGAAAAGGATGATGGTAAAAAAATTGCACTGAAGGGGAATCCCGCAATCAGTGCTACGAAAGGAATGTATCATGTAGACTGCATTGGCTGCCACAAGAAAAATAAAGAAAAGAATGCCAGCTCAAAGGCACCAACAATGTGTAACCAGTGCCACAAGTGACATGCTGTATAGCCGAATAAAATTTTGTTAGGGCAGCTTTTTTGGCTGCCCTTTTTTATAAATATGATTTTTTGAAGTAATAAAATTTAAAAAGTTATGGTAATTGAGATTTTAAATCTATTTGGAATTTAACAAGCTATGGCTGATAAATCAAAAAAGATAAACCCTGATAAGGCAAAAAAAGAAGAGGTAAAACAGGAAAAAGTATCCTCTCAAGGACTTCTTGAGTTTCTCCGTTCTCTTCGTCTTGCAATATATCTATTTATAATACTAGCCGCACTCTCTATTTTTGGAACTGTCATACAGCAGGAAGGCACTGAAACATATCCAAAGATTGTTACTAATTTAGGTTTTACGACTGTTAACTTCCTGAAGTTTTTTAGGCTTGCTGATGAGCCTAAATCAATGGAAGAGGTAATGTCATACGGAGAAAAAACATATAAGCTTTTCCATTCAATCGGACTTATGGATATGTATCACTCCTGGTGGTTTACAGCGCTGCTTTTCCTTTTAACAGCCAATTTATTCATGTGTACAATTAATCGTTTTCCAGGGGTTTTAAAATATTTCTCTGAGCCAAAGGTAACATTTAAGGAAGGATTGAATGGCGAAATAAAGATTAGGCTCAGAGACTCAATAGAAGAGGCAAAGAAAAAAGTATCAGAAGTATTGGATAATAAATTTTCACGTCATTATGAAGAAAATATTAACGGCTCCTGCCATCTCATGTTTGAAAGAGGTAAAATAGGGAGGCTTGGAGTTTACATAACTCACTGTAGCATATTTTTGATTTTCATAGGCTCCATAATTGGTTCACTTTTTGGCTTCAAGGGATACGTTGAACTCCTTGAGGGAGAGCAGACCAATAACTACTATGACAAAGGAAAGAATGCAGAACTTCCTCTTGGTTTTACACTGAAGTGTGAAAAGGCTTATGTTACCTATTATAAAGACAATACGAGGCCTAAGGACTGGTACAGTGAACTTGTAGTGCTGAAGGATAACAAGAAAGTAGTTTCAAAGAAAATCGAGGTGAATGACCCGTTGAGTTATAATGGAATATTTTTTTACCAGTCAAGTTTTGGCGAGGGAGGGATGAGAAATCTGAGCCTTGAGATTACTCCAAGGGCAGGAGGGGACAAAAAAGTATTAAGTATTGGCTTGGATGAAGAAATTGAAGTTGGGATGGGAGTTAAAGTGAGGGCTTTAAGGTTCATTCCTGATTTTGCATTCGAGGGAAAAGATGTTGTTTCCCGTTCAAATGAACTGAATAATCCGGCAGCGCTTTTAGAGATAGAAGAAAACGGCAGGAGGTTTACAAAATGGCTGTTTCTAAAATATCCTGATTTTCACCCCTTTACAGAAACTCCTTACTCATTTAAACTTGTAGATATAGCAGGAAGAAACCGCACAGGGCTTCAGGTGACATATGACCCGGGAGTCAATGTGATATGGGTGGGCTGCGTACTTCTTGTTATAGGGCTTTATGTTTCCTTTTTTATCTCCCACAAAAGGGTATGGGTTAAACTTGACAAGTCAGAGTTAACTGTTACAGGTTTAACAAATAAGAACAAGCCCTCCTTTGAGCTTGAGATGGAAGGATTGATTTCTAATTTAAAAGGAGCGTTAAAATGATTAGTTCAAAGCTGTTCGGCATTGCGATGATTGCTTATTTTGCCTCAACCCTTCTGTATATTTTCTATCTTTCTTTAAGGAAAAATGGACTGGCTTCTTCTGCATCAATTATCACATGGATAGGCTTTTTATTCCAGACTGCGGGCTTGATACTGCGATGGAAAGATTCGTATGCTATGGGAGCTGAGTATGGCAGGGTGCCATTAACCAATCTTTTTGAATCAATGGTTTTTTTCTCATGGGTTATAGTGATTGTATACCTTGGGGTTGAGTTAAAGTTTAAATATAAATCCTTTGGCGCTTTTGTAATACCATTTTCACTGATAGCGCTTGCATATACAGCATTCCTTTCTGATGAGATTGAGCCTCTTGTTCCCGCTCTTCAGAGCTACTGGCTGCATTTTCATGTTGCTACCTGCTTTCTTGGTTATGCAGCTTTTGCA
This sequence comes from Candidatus Schekmanbacteria bacterium RIFCSPLOWO2_02_FULL_38_14, assembly GCA_001790855.1. NCBI lineage: Bacteria > Candidatus Schekmaniibacteriota > Candidatus Schekmanbacteria bacterium RIFCSPLOWO2_02_FULL_38_14. The sequence continues at coordinate 6,611 of MGDH01000033.1, forward strand.
GTTGCCTGCGGAATTTCAATAATATATCTTATGAAAGAAAAAGCTGAAAAAAGAGGAAATAATCAGGGAGGATATCTTTCCTCTTTCCCTGCTGTAAAGATTCTTGATGAAGTAAACTACAAGGTGATAGCAATAGGATTTCCATTCCTGACCATAGGTGTTATAACAGGAGCTTACTGGGCTAATTATGCGTGGGGAACTTACTGGAGCTGGGACCCAAAAGAAACATGGTCGTTGATTACATGGCTTGTCTATGCGGCATTTCTTCACGCAAGATATACATACGGCTGGATGGGAAGGAGAACTGCAATTCTGTCAATTGCAGGTTTTCTGATGGTTATATTCTGCTATCTGGGAGTGAATCTGCTTCTTTCCGGCTTGCACAGCTACGCAACATAAACTATATATAGTCTGATTTCAGGAAATTCTGCAGGGTTTCCTTTCATTACTATTACAATCATTTTGTCTGCGCCGGATGGCCTGCCACGCTCAGATAGATAACACTCTCTTCAATCCCATCAATTCCTATCAAATCATTTATCTCATCATCATACAGAGCGCCAATCTGACATGAGCCCAATTTTAAATCTACTGCAGCCATGGCAAGGTTTTCTGCAATATGTCCTGCATCTAAATATATATAGCGATATGCTCGCTGGTCATATTTCCATTTTGACCTTTGAAAAACAGCAGTCCATACAAAGACAACCGGTGCATCCATTGCAATGCGCTGGCCAAGTGCGGATATTGCTATGTCTTTGCCGAATTGACCTTCTTTCAACACTTCTAATTGATGTTTTTGAATTGCATAGTGATAGATTCCAGGATTCAGAGATTTGACATTATTGACAACAAGGTAGGTTTCTATAGGGTATAATGCTCCTGCGCTCGGAGCTGTGCGGAATTCATATCCCTGTTCTACCCGCTGAATACCTGTTGAGCACCAAAGAAGATAACTTAAATCCTTTAAGCTTAAAGGTGTTTTAGAATAAAGTCTGACTGAATGTCTTTTCCTGATAATTGCAAATAAGTCTTGGGATTTAAAATCCTTATCTGTTTCCGGAAGTGAAATGGTTTTAACATCCTTGTACACCTTATAGGTTTCAGGCTTAGTGTCCCAATCAAGATGCCTTCCTTTCAGTTTATCCTGATGGTACTTTGATTTTTGCTGGAAATCGTCGCCATAGTTATCTTTCACTCTAATTCTCTTTTCTAAATGCCTGTTAATTTAATCAAGAGAATTCCACGCTGATGATTATCTTGGGTATTGCCTTTTCTTCCTCCAGAATTGTCCGGTGTGTGTGTTTTTCTGAGAGGCATTGCCTGCTGTATTCTCAAGATATGAAACGGGAATATCCCTTGATTCCTTCAATGTAATGCTGCCGCGGTACGTAAATAGAATCTGCTGGAAGAATTTTTTCTCTTCTGCAGTCGCTACGAGCGAGATTGCATTACCTTTCTTCCCCACACGCGCAGTACGACCGACGCGGTGCGTGTAGTATTCCACATCTTTCGGAATCTCATAGTTATACACGTGGGAAATGTCCTCGATGTGCAGTCCGCGCGCGGCAACATCTGTCGCGACAAGAACTGTGAATTTCTTCTGGCGAAATTGACTTGTCACCCGCTCGCGCTGCGCTTGCGACATATCGCCGTTAAGACAGCGCGCGTTAATGCCTTGGGCTGAAAGTTTTTTCGCAAGCTTCACCGTCACATGTTTCCGGTTGCAAAACACGATGACAAGATGGCGATCTCGTTTCAATAAACCAATGAGCAAGCCCATCTTTCCCTCAGGCGTTGTTTGGTAGTATGTTTGCTGGAGAATTGCAGGCTTTAATTCTGAAGCGAGGCGGACGTATTTTGGATTACTCAGGTATTTCCTGCTGATTTGTTCGACCTCTCTTGAGATTGTCGCGCTAAACAGCATCGTCTGTCTGGGAGAGGAAAGATGCTGAAGGATGCGTTCAATATCTTTGATAAATCCCATGTCGAGCATTCTGTCGGCTTCATCGAACACAAGGAATTGGATGGAGTCAAGCTTCACTGCGCGGCGTTCAATGATATCAAGCAATCTGCCCGGCGTTGCAACAACAATATTTGCCGACTTCAAATTCGCAATCTGCATACTGATGGACACGCCACCGTACACAGGAACGATACCAAGGTGCTTGTCATGGGAATAGCGGATAAACTCACCGGAAATCTGTATACAGAGTTCGCGTGTTGGAACCAAAACGAGCGCCCGAAGTCCGTCACGCCGATGGAGCTGCTCAATAATGGGAATTGCGAAACTCAATGTTTTCCCTGACCCGGTTTCAGACTGCGCAATAACATCCCGCCCCTGTATGATGGCAGGAATAATTTCTTTCTGTACCGGTGTCGCAATAATAATACCATCCTGCTCGAGCAGTGCAATCATCTGTTTGCTGAGTGCAAATGATTCTGATTTCATAGATGTCCTTTCTTTAACAAGAGCAATCGTGCTGGAATACTAACGTAGTCAAAAACCCGTTGAAGAAGTCATATCATTACAGGAGTTCAATGTCCAGCTTTTGGATATCCTAATTGATTGTTCTTCTGTGGTTGGGCGAGAGATGTCTGTAATCAAAAATACAATGTAATGAAATATAGTAGATGACGTTTGGAGGCAAAAATAAGTATTATAGCATTTAGATGTTAATCTTTTAACCTGTTGTTAGCTGCCGTTGCAGGCAGTCAATAAATAGAACCATCCCCTATTCCTTTCTATTTTTTGTTCAAATGAGGTTTATTTTGTTTTCAGTATAAGGGTTTTGTTTTTAATGTCAATGGTTGTTTAAGAAGTCTGAAAAAGTCGTTTTTTTGCTTGTCATTGCGAAGGGCTTTAGCCCTGAAGCAATCTGACCCAAAGGGTCATTATGAGAGCCGATTTATCGGCTCGTGGTAATCTCGTCTGGATTGCTTCGCTTCGCTCGCAATGACATTCCTCCGCAATCCCCCTTTTCTCCCCCTTTATTCTTTAAGTGTATCAAGCCTTGGTTTTCTTGGCATACTCAAATTTTATCCTGTGGCAAATCTCTGTCTCAAACACTTTCTGCACCAACGTCCCCTAATTTTACCGCGGCGTAGGGGCAATTCGCGAACCGCCCCTACGCGATAAACGCTCACCGCTAACCAGAGAATTGTGGCATAGTCTGAAAGCATAGAGGAATTTTTTTTATTAAAGGGAAAATCTTAGTTAGCGGCTCTGTCAGAAAAATTGTTCTTCGAACAGTATTGCTTTAATTTCATATTCAAAGATTCCACCGGGTGCATTAACCTGAGCGATATCTCCGACCCGACGTTTAATAAGTGCACGTGCAATGGGTGAGTTAATGGAAATACATCCGTTATCTATGTCTGTCTCATATTCCCCGACAAGGGAGTAGACCCTTTTTTCTCCATTGTTGATGTTTAAAAGATGAACTGTTGCGCCAAAAATAACAGAATCAGAATTAAGGCCTTTTATTTCTATTATCTGCGCGTTGTTGATTGCATTCCTATATTCGTTGATTTTGCTTTCAATGAATGACTGTTTTTCTTTTGCAGCAGCAAACTCTGCATTTTCCCGTATATCTCCGTGAGTTCTTGCTTCTGCTATATCCCGGACGTTTTGGGGACGTTCAATCTCCTCAAGCTACTTAAGTTTTTTAAGAAGCTCATCATAGCCTTTTTTGGTGATAGGTTTTTTCATCTTATTAATCTCCGTTTCCGGTAAAACTTATTTTTTGTTAGAATTAGGGGACGTTGGTGCAGAGAGTGCATTCATTTCCTAAGTCCCTTTAATACTTCATCGCAAGATTTATCCACTCCTCCTAAAGAGGCTATTCTGTTAATGCAGGAAGTTGTTCCACCAAGATAGCGTGCATAGCAAAAGCTTTCTCCTTGTATCTGACAGCGGCAACTTTCCAGTACGAATTAAATTAAAAAAATCTTCACAGTCCATTTTAATAAAGGGGACGGTTCTTTTTATTCTAAATCCCCCTTATCATCACATGATGCAGAGTTCCGGGTGCATCTAATCTTGCTTGTCGTGGCATAAGAATTTCCTATCACAACCTCATATCAATTGTAAAGTGTTCTTTTTCAACAACGTCCCCCATTTTCTTTTATTATCTGGCGCTTTTTATTTCCTTAAATACTCTCTGTAGCAACATCTATAAAGAAATAATAATGTTCTGCAGGTCTTTGTACTTATAGGTCTCTACAATACAGTCGCCATGCCAAACATGCAAAATATTTCCATCCCATTCCAACAAGTCGAATTCCTCAGTTGTTGTCCTGAAAAATGAGTAAATTTTATCGTATTGAGTTTGCAGCAAAGAAGACTTCAAATCTTTATGCAAGTCGATAACTCCCTCGTTCTATAAATTCGATATAACCTTTATCACGCAAAAATTGTAATTGCTGGCGGATTTTGTCCTTAATATGTCTGTTGTCAGGATGCAGTTGGTTTAATTCTTTTTCAAACGCATATACCTCGCTAAGCGAAAACTCTTTTTATCCCAGTTTTTCAACAAAAGCCATTATCTGATTGCTACTTTCAGGAAATATTTTTTTTATTTACTTGGAATTTTGAATAAAGTATAGTTTTTAAAATTGACTTTCATAACTATATTTGAAAAACTTTAAATATGATTAAGAACTTAAATAAATATAAGAAATCACTTTCTCTAGTTTCTAAAGTAAAAGAGGAAAAGGCAAATTATACTACTAAAAAAAGCAACGAGCTGTTTTTCCAAAGAGATTTTTTATGGATTTATAACACTGACTTTTTAAAAACAGAATCTATTAACGAAAGTTCAATAGATTTAATTGTGACCTCTCCCCCGTATAATGTTGATATTAAATATAATTCACATAATGATACTATGTCTTATGAGGACTATCTTTTATTCACAAGGGAATGGCTTACAAAGAGTTACAAATTAATTAAAGATGACGGAAGGTTTTGTCTGAATATTCCCTTAGATAAAAATAAGGGTGGTCAACAAAGTATATGTGCAGATATTACAACTATTGCTAAGCAAGTAGGTTTCAAATATCATTCTACAATAATTTGGAATGAGCAAAATATTTCCCGAAGGACAGCATGGGGTTCTTGGCTTTCAGCATCCGCTCCTTATGTAATAGCACCTGTTGAAGTTATTGTTATTCTTTATAAAAAAGTATGGAAAAAGACAAGTGGTAGCAGAAAATCAGATATAACTAAACAAGAGTTTATGGATTGGACAAATGGAGTTTGGACATTTCACGGACAAAGCAAAAAAGGAGCGGGTGGACATCCTGCGCCTTTCCCTGTTGAATTACCTAAAAGATGTATCAAACTTTTTAGTTTTGTTGGAGATACAGTTCTCGATCCATTTCTTGGAAGTGGATCAACTCTGCTTGCATGTTTTCAAACAGGGAGAAAAGGGATAGGGATAGAAATTGATAGGAAATATTGTGAATTAGCGGAAAAAAGACTCTTGACCGAAGGCCAGCTTAATCAGCTCAAGCTTAATGTAACTGGATGATAAAATTGTGGTAAAGAATAAAAGTATTAGGGACTTAATATTAGAATATTTCAAAAGGTATCCTAAGCAAGACTTAAAACATGGGCCTGTAGTTGATTGGGTTGAAGAACAATACATTAAACTTTATAAGAGAAAACCTCGTGATATATGGAGAGCAATTCGAAATCTTCATGAAGAGGGAATACTAATCAAAGTTAAGAAAGGTGTGCATCGCTATGATCCTGATCTTATAAAAGAGATTGAGTTATTTGATTTCCCTCCTGATATAAAGGAAAAAATCTTAGAGCTTGATAATTATAAATGTGTTGTATGTGGTAGAGGTATAGCAGATGGAGTTGAGTTGTGTGCCGACCATATAAAGGCAAAGGGCAAGGGCGGTGATAATTCTATTGATAATGGGCAAACTTTGTGTATGGAACATAATCTTCTGAAAAAGAATTATTCCCGTACTGAAGCTGGTAAAAGATATTTTATTAAAATCTATAAGCAAGCAGTAGCTAAAGGTGACGAAAAGATGATTAAATTCTGCAAGGAAGTCTTTGATGCTTATGATAAGCACAGAATAAACGGACATATCAAAAGACCTAATGGGAGATAATTTTTAACAATTGCCTTAATATTAAGGAGAAGGAAAAATGAATATTTCTGATTTACTAAAAAATGTTAACATAGATTCTAATAAGTCCGTTTTCCTGATTACTGCAAAAGAAGCGATGGAAAATTTCAAAGAAGCAATTGAAGAATATTGTCCTTCCTTAGAAATAAATAGAATGACTAAGGATGATGTTGTTAGTAATAGGGGACGTTGGTGCAGAAGGTGCATTCATTTCAGAAGCTCCTGTAATATTTCATCACAAGATTTATCCATCACTCCAGATGCAGCTATTCTGTTAATGCAGGAAGTTGTTACGCCTAAATAGCGGGCAACTTCAGCTCCTGAAAAACCAAGTTTCTTGACCCCTAATATTGCGATCCAAACCCTGGCTTCTTGTACCTCTCTCTTTCTGCTACCAGATTGAAGCTCTTCTACATAAATACGAAAATATTCTGCAACCTTCTTGCTTAGCTTATCAAGGGTTACTTTCCTTCTTCTAAGCCTTAAACTTTGTGCCTCTTTCTCTTCCGCCTCTTCCAATATTGTCTGCACATATTCTCCGCTTCCCAATATGCGGCTGTCAGAGGGAGTTCTTTCCTTTCTTTTCCTCAGGGAAATAACCTCAGCCCATCCGCCCATGCTCTTTATTAACCCCCCTCCTGTTAAATCAGGCCTTCTACCAACTGATATACCATCTGTAACATAGTTTATGTATTTAACCTTTGCTTTCCTTACATCATTATCAAACCTTTCCAATATCTCATTTTTTATCTGCCAAGGTCTTTTCTCCTTTCCAACTATGATAGAATGTCCGGAATAAGGATATTTGTTTAGCTCTTCTATATCCTTTACAACTCCTGCCCTTAAGGGATTCAGGTGAATATATCTTACAAGTTCCAGTAAATATGGTTCCTCTTCACATAAGATTGATTTATATCTGTTCTGGAACAAATGCCCTTGCCTTTTGTAGCGTTTATTGAAATTAACCACATAACCGGTTAGAAGCTTTCTCATGGCATCTGATAGAGATAGTTTCCCGGTTCTAATTAGAAGATGAAGATGGTTGGGCATTAAAGACCAGGCTATTACTGATATGCGATTGTCGCTTGCTATATCCCCAAGCCTTTTAAGAAAATCTTCAAAATCACCTTTATTTCTGAATATCTTCGTCCCTTCAATGCCTCTTGCCATTACATGGTGAAGGGCACCGGGAGTATCAAGCCGGGGTTTTCTTGGCATACCTAATCTTATACCATGAATATTTTATTATTGTAAAGCACTCTCTGCACC